>CAYJGN010000057.1:0-10686 GCA_964369635.1 uncultured Oscillospiraceae bacterium | reverse complement strand
GAACAAGCGCATCTTCTGCACCAAAAACCTCCGCCCAAATCTCATCTAAAACCTCTCGCCCACGATCCCCATACCCATAACCGGTCGTCCCCTCGAAATGGCTATAGGCAAGTCGGTGTTTTGTAAATGCCGCCAAAACTCTCTGCTGATTGTATTCCTCAATCTCAGAAACTCTCAAGAAAGCAGAACCCGAAAGCTTCTCTGCTTCTTTCGCAAGCTTCTCAATTCTCTCATCAAAATTATAATAATTGCTCATATAAATAATATTCTCCATATTTTTGTAGCCCAATTCGCCTATAAAAGCTATCAGACTCTTTATTTTTAGACATTATATAGAACCTCTCGCCCTCTTTATAAACCGCAGATAGCAAACTCCTCGCAATCCCTCTCCCGCGATATCCCTCTTTGGTGCAGAGCATCGAGATTAAATTGCTTCTCTCATAAAGATTTTCAGTTGCAATCCCACCAACTCGCTCGCCATATAAAAACGCCGAGTAAAAACGCAGTTTTTTGTTTCTAAGCTCTGAGAAATTCAAATCAAACGCCCTCTCAAAGAGCGAAAAATCTTCTTTTTCTTCGAAAATTTCTATATCGCAAGCTATCCCAAACCCATTTTCAAGCAAAAAAACATCTCCACTTCGCTCAAAAAACTCACCATCAGAAACAATACTACCACAAGGTACTGCAAAATTCAAAAAGAATAAAAGCTCCTCTGCCGCCTCTTTTTCGCTCGCCGCTATAATGGCAGTCCCTCTTAAAACCGCCGCAACAGCTATTACAGGCTCTCCAACGCTATATAAAAGAACTGTATCATCCTCTAAAATATATGAGATAATCTTCTCACCATATAAAGATAGACTCTTTAAAAAAGGAAACAACGCCGTACTTCTCTCTTCAAACCGAATAGTCAATAGCTATGAATCTCCTGTAACATCCCCCGAACAAGCGCCTCTATATCCTCCATATCGCTTTTGCTAAAAAGGCTATTTTGGGTATGCAAAAATCTCGTCGGAAGCGAAATTCCAAATGTTTCGCACCCACCTGGCGAAACGGTGAAAGCCCCTGAATCATTAAATCCTGAAACAAGCGTCTTAAACTGGTATTTTATCGTTTCTCGCTTCGCAATATCAAGCGCTAATGAAATAAGTCCGCTGCTATAAACAGCATTTTTATCAATCTGCGAGATAACTGCACCCGCACCCAAGCTGCAAATTCGCTTTTCCCCCGAAACGCTCGGTATGTCCGCCGCTGTAGTTGACTCTATCATTATTGATATATCGGGTTTTAAAGCAGTAGAAACCGCCTTTGCACCACGTGCGCCAATCTCCCCTTGAACGGTAAAGACAAAATACAAATCCGCATCGTACTGCTCTTTTATGAGCTCAATTAGCAGAGCGCATGAAAATCTGCTATCAGCCGCCTTTGCCGCAAAGATGTCCTCTGAAATTTGAAGAAAATCATCTTCAAACACAGCCGTGTCGCCTATATTGCAGTATTTTTCTGCCTCCTTTTTATCAGTTGCCCCAAAATCTATAACAAAATTATCAATCCTATCAAATGATCCCCTCTCAGAGGGTGTGGCAAGATGCCCCGGTTTTGCACTTATAACCCCTGTAATTCCGCTTTTAGTAAATCTCACCCGCTTACCCGTCAGCGAGTATATATCCAAAAGGCCAAGACTATCAAAATTCACCGTCCCATCAGAATTTATCCCATTTATAAAAAAACCAACCTCATCAGTATGAGCAGAAACAACTATCTTTTTAGAACAGTTCCCTTTTCCCTTTTTAAAAGCTATCAAGTTCCCGATATTATCAAAATAAATATCATCGACATACCCTTCTATCGCCTTTTTAATATATTCGCCCGCCGCTTTTTCATACCCGGAAGGTGCGCAAATAGCATTCAGCTCTCGAAAAATCTTCATATACATATCTATTTTCCCTCCAAATAGCTGACAATCAAATCAATGCTGTCGGCAATATCCAATATATCAACAACCTCGCTCTGGCTATGCATATAGCGAAGAGGAATAGATACCATAGCGCACCGAACACCACCCGGTAAAATAGAAATCGCATCGGCATCGGTACCAGTTCCGCCCGAAAGAGGCTCAATTCCATAATTTATCTTCTTTTCTTCTGCAATACAAACAAGCTCGTCCGAAAAAAAGCTATCAAGCACAGGACCTTTACCAATCATCGCCCCGCTGCGAAGTGGAAATGCTTCTTTTGAAGAAGCTTTCGCCTGCTCTCCAAATGTTACGTCGATAATTATAGCCTTATCAAAATCTTTATCTACCGATTTTGCACCGCGAAGACCAAGCTCTTCTCCGTTTGTTAAAATAAGCATTATCTTTTTGCCACAACTCTCACCTGCCCGCAGAAAAGCCTCTGCCGCAACAATAACTCCAACGCTGTTATCAAGTACTGGTGAAGCTATTCTATCGTTTAAAAGCTCTATCGGCCGCTCTTTGTAAACCGCTCTCGTACCAAGCGGTAAAATCCCATCGCAACAAACCCAAAGCTCATCAAATGATGGCTTCGTCACCTCATCTTGTAGATGCAGAGGAACCGAGCAGAAAACACCATATTTTTGCGGCACTCCTAAAAACTCGACCGCCTCTCCATATAAAAGCTTTGGCGAAATCCCACCAACGGGTGAGAGTTTTGCAAACCCCTCTTCTGCATAGGTCACGATAAAAGAGACGGTATCTCTGTGCGCTATAAGCGCTATCGTCTCACCCTCGCCTTTCGTTGCATAGAAATTCCCCGCATTATCGCTCTCGAAGCAAACACTTAAAATCCTCTCAAAGTCCTCTTTTTTCCCTTGCCCTTTGAGTGCCGCTATCGACATTACTCTTTCTTTCATCCTATTTTTCTCCAATTTTCATAACTATTTGTTTAAAATGGCGCCCTCTATACTCAAAGTTTTTGTATTTATCGAAACTTGCACAGGCTGGCGAAAGTGTTACAACATCGCCCGATACTGCAAGTTTATAGGCAAGCGCTACCGCCGCTTCCATATCATCCACTTTATAGATAGCAAGCTTGTTTTTATCATAGCCTGGAGAAGCTAAAACGCTCTTCTCTATTTTATCTGCAGTTTGACCTGTCAGAATTAGAATTTTCGCTCTCTCGCATAAAACCAAACTCAGCGGATCAAACGAAACCTTTTTATCGCTACCACCAGCAATAACTATAAGTTTCTCTTCAAATGATAAAAGTCCCGCTATAACCCTCGTCGGCGAAGAAGCTATACTATCGTTATAATAGCGAACACCCGAAATCTCTCGAACAAGCTCAATTCTATGCTCAACTCCACCAAAGCTTTTCGCAACCCTCTTTATAATCTCTGGCGTAACCCTTGGCATCGTAGCTGAAATTGCCGCAAGATAGTTTAGAACATTATGCTCTCCAACAATTTTTATATCGCTTTTATTCATAATAAATGTGGTTGTATTACCAAAATCTTTAAAGTAGATATCTCCCCGCTCATCGCAAAAAGCTCCGTGTTTCACTTCATTTCCATTCGAAAAGGTGTAAAGCCTTCCTCGAACATCCGACGCAAGCGCCGCAGACCCTTCATTGTCAGCACCAAGTACCGCTCTGCTATACCCATTCTGATGAATAAGCAGATTTTTTTTGCAGTTTATATATTCATCCATATCTTTATGAACATTCAAATGGTTTGGAGTTATATTCGTTATAATAGCAACATCAGGCGAGTAGCTGTGCGAGATAAGCTGAAAAGATGATAGCTCCGCCACAACAAGATCATCGCTGCGAATATCCTCAATCATCGGCAGAAGCGCTCGGCCTATATTGCCGCCAAGATGCACCCTCTCTCCCGCTTCTTCTAAAATTTTCGCTATGATAGTTGTAGTTGTTGTCTTGCCATCACTGCCAGAAACCGCATAAACAAAAGCAGGGCAAAGCTCAAAAAATGTCTCGGTCTCACTGGTAACACAAACGCCACAATCTCGAAGTTCTCGTATTATCCGCTCGCCAAAATAAAAACCCGGCGTTCTAAAAACTATATCCATCGAAAAAAGCTTATCAAGATATTCTTCTCCAACGATAAATTTGCACCCCGCCTTTAAAAGCTTATCGCCGCCCTCAATCTCGGTATCTTTATCAAAAAGATAAACATCTATCCCCTTTTTTAAAAAAAACAATATACAGTCATAGTGGCTAACACCAGCCCCTATAAACCCAACTTTTTTACCCTTGCAGTCCTCAAAATATCTATCAACACCACGCATTGCTATATTTCTCCTCAAAATTTATTTCTATACTCTACTTATTTTACTATTTCCTCGCACTTTTATCAATAAAATATTGTCAGAAGAGTGCAAGTCTGATAAAATAGCTTATATACATAAGGAGGATAAGCTTATGAAAAGTTATCAAAGCATACTCGATATAATGGAAACCCAGCTTGCAATTAAATTCGTCAAAGACACTTTTGAGCGTGAACTCGCGCGGTATTTAAATATAGAGCGTGTCTCAGCTCCGCTATTTGTCCGCCCAGAAAGCGGCCTTAACGATAACCTAAACGGTATTGAGCGCCCAGTTGCATTCGATATTCCATCGGCAAAATGTGATGTTGAGATAGTCCAATCACTTGCAAAATGGAAAAGACTCGCCCTTAAAAAATATGGTTTCCCACCATACACTGGGCTCTATACCGACATGAACGCTATCCGCCGTGATGAAGAGCTTGATTGTCTGCATTCAGTTTATGTTGATCAGTGGGATTGGGAGAAGATTATCACCGTCGAGGGTCGAAACCTCGATACCCTAAAAGGTACGGTGCGCGCTATTGCCGCCGCCCTTTATTATACCTCACAGCAGGTAACAACCATCTACCCCGCTCTTGATTTCGCTTTTCCGCGCGATGTTTTTTTCATAACATCCGAAGAGCTTCTTTTGAAATATCCAAATAAAACCGCAAAAGAGCGAGAAGATGAAATCTGCAAAGAGCATGGCCTTGTCTTTATCATTGGTATTGGCGGCGCTCTATCTGATGGCAAAAAGCACGATGGCAGAGCTCCCGACTACGATGACTGGAACTTAAACGGCGACCTTTTAGTCTACTACCCACCGCTCGGCAGGGCGATTGAGATATCTTCAATGGGAATTCGCGTCGATAGCGAGTCACTTAAAACTCAGCTAAAAGAGGCAAATGCAGAAGATAGAGCCTCCCTTGCGTTCCACAAAGCACTTTTAGCAGATCAGCTACCGCTAACAATAGGCGGCGGTATAGGACAGAGCCGAATATGCATGATAATGCTCTCGAAAGTCCATATTGGCGAGGTGCAGTGCTCTGTTTGGGGAGACGAATATATCGAAGAGCTTAAAAAGCAAGGAATTGAGCTTCTATGATTAGGCTTGCAACGAAAGAAGACTTACCATTTATCTTTCCAATATTTGATCTGGCAAAAAAATATATGCAAAAAGAGGGCAACATAACCCAGTGGAACAAAAATTATCCCGCCGAAAGCCTGCTTTTATCCGATATCGAGAAAAATCAGCTTTTTGTTTATATCGAAAACAATATAATTGAAGGTGTTTTTGTCCTCCAGTCAGGCGATGACCCAGCCTACTCATATATAGAGAATGGCAGTTTTAAATACGATAAACCATATAAAACAATCCATCGAATAGCATCATCGGGTAATATACCTGGCATCTTTGAGAAATGCCTCGCCTTTTGCAAAGAAAACGCAGAATTTTTGCGAATAGATACCCATGCAGATAATAAAACAATGCGCCACCTTATTTTAAAGCACGGCTTTTTGGAGAGCGGCATTGTCTATATGGCGGATGGTTCACCTCGAATAGCCTATGAGTTAGAGGTAGGGTGAGGGCTTCGCTCTTGCCAATATCACTTCGCTCATGCAACCCATAATCATAAATATATTAGATATTTAATACCACTAAAAAACAAGCTGATACTTAAGGCGGTTGCTCATAAAGAAATTTATTAATTTATAAGTTTAGATATAAACGAATAAAAATCCGCCATTTGGGCGGATTTTTATCGTGTTAAACTTTAGATAATTTTAGTTATAATGTAGGGACATGGCTTGCCATGTCCGCCAAACTCCAGTAAACTTCGCGGTCAAGGCAAGCCTTGACCCTACAAAATATCAAATAAGTTGCAGTAGTTTCGCAAATATTTCGTCTGTAAAATATCCCTATCAGCACCCGCCTTATTCGTCAGCTTGTTTTTATATACATTACAATACTCACTTGATAAACATTTCATATTCGTTTTCTATCAGCGAAAACCCCGCTTGTTCATAAAGTGCTTTGCCCATAGGCGATGAATTTAGCATAATTTTATAATACCCATTTTCCCTTGCAAACGAAATAGCCATCTCCAGTAATTTTTTAGCTATTCCTAATCGTCTGTACTCTGGAACAGTATACATATTCATAAGTTTCGCTACCCTGCCATTTATTAGTTTATCTGTTGGTGGCATTTCAAATAGTGATAACCCAACTGTTGCAACCAAACAGCCGCCATCTTCAGCTACAAAAGCTACATGTGCACCATTTTTTATATTGCGCTCAAAGAAATATAGTGTTTCTAAGCGAAGGCTTGCTTCATCAAATGTATTATCTCGCTCTTTTCTCATTGCAAGTCTAAGTGACGTCAATTCTTCGCAATGATGCAACTTCGCCCTATAATACTTCATGCTCATCACCTCATAAACCACAAAAAACTAAAGCTTTGATTGTCTGCCTTATACCTTATCTATAACCACATTTCCATTCTCATCAAGAAGCGGTGTTATACTGCTCGGTCCTCCACCAATAGTCATTAGATAGTGAACCCCTGTTTTTGTATCAACAACTATCTGAATACCGCCTAAATTCAACCCTTGCTCTTCCTTAACTACAAACCGCTTTTCTTTTTTACTGCTAAACATTCTAAAACTCCTATTTTATTAATGCAAACCTATCAAATATGTCAGCTTATCCCGAGTATCTCCTCAACCTCTCCAATCATCAGTTCAATCGAGGTAAAACCCCCAATGCAATAAGCAAAATCCTGATATGACTCGATATAGATAAGTCGTCCATTTTGATAGGCATCATAACCTGCATAGCGCTCTGATAAATTTTCTTCCGCTGGAACGCTTATATTTCCAGAAGCCCTATCGCCATCAAAAACAAATATCCAATCGGTAAGCTCAAACCACTCTTCATTCAAAGCAAATCCCATTTCATTAACTATGATATCGAAAAAACCTCTTTCAAGCAACTCATTTGGTGTTCCATTCCTGTAAAAAACCAATTCAGAACTTTGTCCGGCAGAAACCGCAGAAATATCTGTAATTCGCCCCTTATAATCTTCCACCATCATTGCAACCTCATCGGTTAAATCGAAAATTTCGCCATGCAAAAGCGCAAACTCTTCAAATACGCTCATAACACCTTTTTCATAGTCAAATCGCACAGGAATAGTTGGTGCTATGCTGTTTAAGTTATCATATAATAGCTCTGCATTCTCACCGCTATTTGAAAAAATAACGTCTGGCTCAAGCGAGCTTATTAGATCGGTATCCAAAGGGTCTGATATCCCTCCCAAATTAACAATACTCTCATCATCAAAATATTTTTGTAGATGAGCTGGAACAGGTCCACTTTTCACCATGCCAACAACTCTATCTGCAAGTCCGAATTTATCCAAAAAATCAAGCGTCTGATAGTTTAAAACCACTATTCTATCTGGACTTCGTGGAACATCAATATCAAATTCACTTCCGGAAATATGATTAACAGTAACTGTAACCATTTCTGTTCCCGCTTCAGCCTCACCGCTGTCTACTATATCCTCACCACTTTGAGCAGAGCTTTCGATTTCACTCTCCTCTTGAATTTGCCCATCTTGCGAGCAACCAACCATAGAAAAGAGCATCACCGCTACCAAAATAAAAACAGCTATTCGTTTCATTTTTCTTCTCCTACAATTCTATTCTCAAAAACCAAAATACTATCGAAGTTTGTTATACATATCTCGCAGCATCTCATCGCTTATATCAACAGGACTGTTATAAAAATTCGGATGTTTTGATTTGCTAATAATAACCTCAATATCCTTATCGGTTAAATTAAATTCCGACAGTGAAAGTCTCGCACCAATATTTCTCGAGATTTCAAGCAGTCTTTTAACCATCTCCAAAACATCAGAAAATCCATTAAGTTTCGCCATCGCTATAAGTCTATCGCTTTCTTTATACATTCTCATAAAGAAAGGTAACGTCAGTCCGCAAGCCTCGCCATGCGGTATACCGTATTTCGTCGTCAGGTAATATGAACAGGAGTGCGAAGGGCCTGTTTTCGGTGTTCCAAACCCAAGCCCCGCTATAAGCGAAGCTATTGCAAGCTCATCTTTAGCATTTATATCATCATTCATAAACGCATCCTCGCAATAGATGAAGAAAAGTCTTGTCGCCTCAAGGCAAAATGCATCGCATATCGGCTGATTATTTTTCGACATATACCCCTCAACCGCATGCGCAAGCAGATCAAGTGCCGCGCCAACCGCCGCCGATTTCGGAGCAGTTCTGCATAAAATGGGATCAACAACAGCAATTATCGGATATAGCAAATCAGATGCAATACTTCCCTTATAATCATTTTCAGGATCACTTATGACGCTTGCAACCGTCACCTCGCTACCAGTTCCGGCCGTTGTTGGAATTGCAATTAGTGGAAAGGCCGCAGTTAAAGTTTCTCTTTTATATAGATAATCCCTTATCTCACCACCGCTTTTAGCAACTCCCGCTGCCGCTTTTGCGCAGTCAAGCACCGATCCTCCACCAATAGCAACGATAAAATCAGCTTTGCTCTCCAAAATTGCAGCAGCACAGTCGGTTACATTCGCAACTGTCGGATTCGGTAAAATTCCATTAAAAACCGCTACAAGCTTTTCGCTATTTTCATCTAAAAGCTTTTTCGCATACCCATTTTTCACAAGGAAATTCGAAGCAACTAAAATACCCTTCCCCGAAACACCAGCTAAAATCTCGCCAAAACTATCCATACAGTCTTTGCCGTAATGCACCTTTGTTGGAATATTAAAGCTATACATACTTCACCTACCTGCAAAACTTTTCAATATAAGCGTCAAGGCACTTTGCAATAATCTCACGCGCCTCTGCGGCACCGCTCAAATCATCAACAACAGTCTCTTTCCCCTCAAGGTTTTTATAAACTGTAAAAAAGTGGGTCATCTCTGAGAAAATATGGGGCGGCAACTCGCTTATATCCTTATATGAATTATAGCTCGGGTCGTTGAATGGAATAGCTAAAATCTTCTCATCAAGCTTTCCCGAATCAAGCATCTTTATAACGCCTATTGGATAACAGCGCACCAAGCTCTCGGTCCTTATAACCTCAGAGCAGATAACCAAAACATCGAGTGGGTCACCATCATCTGCAAAAGTTCTCGGCAAAAAGCCATAGTTTGCGGGATAGTGGGTTGATGTGTGCAGAATTCGATCAAGAATATATCTGCCCGACTCTTTATCGAGCTCATACTTATTCTTGCTCCCCTTCTCAATTTCAATAACAGCGATAAAATCGTCAACATTCTGCCTTGCTGGGTTTAAATCATGCCAGATATTAGCCATAAAAAATCTCCAGTCCGCCGCAAAAGATGTCAATAAAAACCTCCATTGCGGCTCTTGGAGATTTCAAACCCATTAACCTAATTATTTATTTTTCTCGTTTAAATACTCGTCAATAGCAGTAGCGGCGGTTTTACCAGCCCCCATCGCTAAAATAACCGTTGCCGCACCGGTAACAACATCCCCACCAGCATAAACCGCATCGCGCGAAGTTTTTCCATCGTCATTGCAGACAATGCAACCCCATCTGTTTGTTTCAAGTCCTGGGGTAGTCGAGCGTATAAGCGGATTTGGCGAAGTACCAATAGCTATTATAACAGTATCAAGCTCTATTGTATGCAGACTATCCTCCAGAACAACAGGACGACGACGCCCACTATCATCAGGCTCTCCGAGTGTCATCTCTACGCAGTTGACAGCGCGTACGTAGTTATTATCATCCCCTAAAATCTCTGTCGGGTTTGTGAGGGTTTTAAAGATTATTCCCTCTTCAATTGCATGCTCAACCTCTTCAGCACGAGCAGGAATTTCCTCCATACCGCGGCGGTAAATTATATAAACTTCTTTCGCACCAAGCCTTTTAGCGCTTCTTGCGGCATCCATAGCAACGTTTCCACCACCGACAACAGCAACCCTCTCACCTCGCATAACAGGAGTATTACTGCTATCTTTATATGCTTTCATAAGATTGATTCTCGTTAGAAACTCATTTGCCGAGTAAACCCCTTTAAGGCTCTCGCCCGGAATTTTCATAAAGTTTGGAAGACCTGCTCCACTGCCGACAAAAACAGCATCAAAACCATCTTCTAAAAGCTCATCAATGGTTAGAATTTTTCCAATGACCATATTAGTTATAATCTTAACACCAAGAGCGCGTAGCCCATCAATTTCACGTGCCACAATGCTCTTTGGCAGACGAAACTCAGGAATTCCATAAACAAGAACACCACCCGATAGATGAAGTGCTTCAAAAACAGTTACCTCATATCCTTTTTTCGCAAGGTCACCCGCACAGGTAAGACCAGCAGGCCCCGCACCGA
>CAYJGN010000056.1:0-11369 GCA_964369635.1 uncultured Oscillospiraceae bacterium | reverse complement strand
AAGAAGAAATAAGGAGGACATTAGAATATGGCTAAAACAGCAAAAAAGACTGTTCGTCGCCGCCGCGAGAAGAAAAATATCGAGCGTGGTGCAGCACACATTCAGTCAACTTTTAACAACACAATAGTTACTATGTCGGATGTCCAGGGCAATGTCCTCTCTTGGTCAAGTGCAGGTGGACTTGGATTCCGTGGTAGTAAAAAATCAACTCCGTTTGCCGCTCAGAGCGCTGCAGAAACAGCTGCTAAAGCTGCTATGGAGCATGGACTTCGTACAGTTGAAGTTTATGTTAAGGGACCGGGTCCTGGACGTGAGGCTGCTATTCGTGCGCTTCAGTCAGCAGGTCTTGAAATTAGCATGATTAAAGACATTACCCCCGTTCCACACAACGGTTGCCGTCCTCCGAAAAGAAGACGTGTATAATTAATATAGGAGGTGTAATAATGGCAGTTAATAAACAACCAATACTTAAAAGATGTAAAGCTTTAGGAATTAGCCCAATGGTTATGGGTATTGATAAGCAGACAAAAAGAAATCAAGAGCAGGGAAACAGAAGAAGAAAACTCAGCGAGTACGGTTTGCAGCTAAAAGAGAAACAGAAGGTTAAATTTATCTATGGTATTCTCGAGAAGCAGTTCCGTCATCAGTTTGAGCTTGCTCAGAAGAAATCAGGTCTTGTTGGTGAAAACCTACTTGTTTCATGCGAGAGAAGACTTGATAATGTTGTATTCAGAATGGGTCTTGCAAGCACTCGTCGTGAGAGCCGCCAGCTCGTTTCACACGGCCACTTCTCAGTAAACGGTAAGAGAGTTGATATCCCATCGTTCAAAGTTTCGATTGAAGATGTTATCTCGCTTCGTGAGAAGAGCAAAAAGAGCCCTAAATTCAAAGAGATAACAGAGACAAACAGAGGTAGAGTTGTACCGCTATGGCTTGATATGAATAAAGACGAGCTATCAGCTAAAGTTTCAAGACTACCAAACCGCGCTGATATCGACTATGAAGTTGAAGAGCAGCTAATTGTTGAGTTGTACTCGAAATAATCTATAATGATTTATGGATTTCGTATATTAAAGGGAGGGTTATAAATGATAGAGATAGAAAAACCCAATATCGAAACAGCAGAAATTAATGAGGACGGATCTTTTGGTCGTTTTGTGATCGAGCCGCTTGAGCGCGGTTACGGAACAACTCTCGGAAACAGTCTCCGCAGAGTTCTACTATCATCGCTTCCGGGCGTTGCAGTTACCGCTGTCAGCATTGACGGCATACTGCACGAGTTCTCGACTGTTCCCGGAGTTAAAGAAGATGTCACCGATATTATTCTTAATATCAAAGCTATCAGAGCTAAGCTTTTCTGCGAGGGAACAAAAACGGTTTATATAAATGCCGAGGGGCCTTGTGTCGTTACGGCGGGCAGTATAAAAGCCGATTCCGAGGTTGAGATATTAAAGCCCGATACCCATATCGCAACTCTTGCCGAGGGTGCAAAGCTTTCTATGAAGCTAACACTTGGTAGTGGCCGCGGATATGTTACCGCAGAGAAAAATAAGCAGGCATCAGCGAATATTATAGGTGTTATCCCTGTTGACAGCATCTATTCACCTGTCTATAAAGTCAACTATACAGTTGAAAATACCCGTGTAGGACAGATAACAGACTTTGATAAGCTGACACTTGATGTCTATACTGACGGCACTATTAATGCCAAAGAAGCTGTTTCGCTCTCTGCAAAGGTTCTTTGTGAACATTTAAATCTTTTTGTTAATCTATCAGAAGAAATCGGTACTACCGAGATTATGATAGAGAAAGACGATAAAGATAACAGCAAAGTTTTAGAGATGACTATTGAAGAGCTCGATCTTTCAGTTCGTAGTTTCAACTGTTTGAAGAGAGCTGGCATAAACACCGTCGAGGACTTGATTAACAAGTCTGAAGAAGACATGATGAAGGTTCGTAACTTAGGGCGTAAGTCTTTCGAAGAGGTTCTCTCGAAACTACGCGGTCTTGGTTTTAACCTCGTCAGTGAAGACAAATAGCGTTAGGAGTGTAATTAAATGCGTAAACTTGGTAGAGCTACCGATGCGAGAATTGCTATGCTTCGTGCTATGGTTACCTATCTTATCGAGAATGGCAAGATAGAGACAACTGTAACAAGAGCAAAAGAAGTTCGCAACGAAGCTGAAAAAATGATAACAGTTGCAAAAAAAGGTACCCTACATGCAAAGAGACAGGTTTTCTCATACATCACAAAAGAAGATGTAGCGAAAAAGCTTATCGACATAACATCGCTGCAGTATGCAGATAAAAACGGTGGGTACACAAGAATCACTAAAATAGGCCCAAGACGCGGCGATGCTGCTGAAATGGCAATTTTAGAGCTTATATAGCTATATAAAAAGAGTTGGAATTTTCCAGCTCTTTTTTTATTTAAAAAAATGATAGGTTATTAGCTTTGTTTATCGTCAAAAAGAGACCATGTTGTAACCGCTGTTTTTATTAATATATAGCAATATGAAATTATTAAGAGAATAAACAAAAACGATTTACTGATGATATAAGTCGTTAAAAGAATAGGTTAGTGCGAAAAAAGCGGTTAAAAAGTAAGTTTACATAATGTATCTAATAGTTTGTTTATAAAATTAATAAACAAACAAATAGCATAAATACTGTAATATTCTACATAAATAATAATCATTATTGACTTTGTTTTACTGTTGATTTATACTGTAATCAAACAATAATAGTAAATTATATTACTAAACTAATATAATTACCTATGTTGTCAAATTATTAAAAATTAGGAGGGTCAAGATGAGAAGCTACACAACATTTGATTTACAGTATGCACATAGGTTTTATGGGTTTAAAGGAGAGGCGCAGTATCTGCATGGTCATACAGGATATCTGACAATTGAAGTTGAAGATACAGTAAATCCTGGGGTTAATATGGTATTTCCATGTAATGAGATTAAAAAAACTGCTTGGGATGTTTTGCAAAACTTTGACCATGCGCTCGTTTTGCGTGAGGATGACCCGCTTCTACCTGCAATTTTAAAAGTTTATGAAGAGACGGGCGTTAAAGATGGTACACCGCAAAATACGATGAAAGGTGAGGCATTCAAATCAGAGCTTGCAACTGCATATCCCGATTGTAGACTTGTTGTTACAAAAGAGACTATGACAGTTGAGGGGATGATAAAGATTGTTCACTCACTACTTAAAGACAAGCTGAATATAGCAAAAATAACATTCACAAGTGGTGTTAATGCGGCATCAGAAGTATATGAGCCTGATAATCATATTGACAGATGTCCTCTTTGCGGAATAGCGCTTGATGAAAATGGCGTATGCCCAAAATGCGGCTATAAGAAATAATAGTTCAATAGGAATTATAAAGATATTTAAGGGGTGGCTTTGCTGCCCCTTTTTATTTTTAGAATGAATAAGAGATGGGGAATATATAGCAGTGTTGTGCCCGTTGTACGCTGTATAAAGCACGATATTCGCTGTAGGATGACTGCTGTAACGCGATACGCCGCCCGCAGCAAACGCACTATCGTGCGTTTGTCGCCATTATATGGCGATACGTCGGTTTTGAAAAACCGACGCTGCGGGCGGTGCGGTGGTTGGAATCTAAAAGCAAAATGAAGCCATCACTGTGCGGTGGTTGGAATCTAAAAGCAAAACGAAGCCATCACTGTGCGGTAAGAATTTGAGAGCAAAACGAAGTTTTCACTGTGCGGTGGTGAGAATTTGAGAGTAAAACAAAGTGACCACCGAGGACGGAAATATAGCTGATATTAAACAAAATTATAGTTGCAGTGGATGATACAGGGAAAGTTTTGAAGAAAAAGCCGCTGAAAAGATAGAATGTACCGACCGAAAAATCAACTACAAAAATAAACATAAAAATAGGGACTATCATAAAAGATAGTCCCTAAAATGTTTGTGCAATTTCTGAGTAGAAAAGGTAAGGTTCTTATAGATAAAGCAGTTACTGGATTACTTTTGCCGTCATAAACTCTATCCATTTTTCGCGAATTTCCTCTTCGCTACTGCTCACCCTTGTTAGGGTATAGTCGCTGAACAAATTTTGCGATGAAGTCCCAGTTCGGTAGGTCATAGTGTCGCCCGATAGGGTGTAGGTATCTTCTCCGGCATAGCTGTTTGAAATCAATTCACCAGTGCTATCAACAAAATACCGGTTCCCAGTTGAGCGGACAGTTTCGGCGGTAACCGTTGCAAATCCCTCATTTATAAAAGCGGTAGCACTATAATTATCATCATAATCAGCAGGGGACATGCTCGGTCGATGTTCGATAAACATAACGGTGTATGGCTCGGTGGAGGTTGCGAGTACAGCTATTGTTATCGGAGCGCCGGTTTCATCGTTGCTACCTTCCCATATACCGGCCCACGGAGCATCAAAGCTCCACTGCATATCAGTTAAAACCTCAGGTGGTGGCTCAGGTAGTTGTGGTGCATCGCCGACACGATGGAAAAATTCGGTAGTAAATATATTTAGACTATCGATTGATAAACCGACCGATATAGTCTCATTATTTACAGCATATGCCTGAATCTCATCGACTAAATTTCCATCAGCTCCAGTGCTTATAGTTCTGGCGGTATAGCTATCTGGGTAGTTAGCAGATGCGTTAAAGATTTCTGTGGTACCGTCTGTATCGGTGAATAATGCACTGTAATCATCATAAATAACAATCTGCCTACCGTCTTGGTCTTCCCATGTTCCAACCCAATCTGTATCAAGTTGCGGAGGATTTGGCGGCTGTGGAGTTGGCTCAACGATTTGCTCATCAACTCTATAAAACTCGGTCGGTGCAAATATATGCTCACCATTAAGCATAAACTCTGCAAACATAGTATTGTGGTCATAGGTAACTGCCTCTAAATAGTGGCGGTCACCTGTTAAAAATCCTCCGCCCGAAGTGAAAATATCACCTATCTCAAAGAGCTTACCGAGATACATAACAAACTCGCCACCCTTATAATAGGTAACAGACATATCGTTATTAATTTGAAACTCTGTATTGATATTTTCGTTTAGCGGTTTCCAGGTACCAACCCACCAACTTATCTGTTCATCAGAAACTCTGTAATAGTAAGTATTAGAACGATTATCTAAAAATGTTCCATCTTCATATTTGAAGGTTAGCACAATACTGTCCATAGTGGAGGCACGGGATTCCAATGTGAGAGTATTGCCATCGGAGTCTTCACCTTCAGAATAATGGTAGATATTGTATATTGAATACATATCAAATTCGCTAACTTCTCCAAGTGTATTTTTAATAGTTACCGAGTAATCGGAGTGAATGGTAATCTGCGAGCCATCGCCTGCCTGCCAAATATCAACCCAGTAGTGGTCAGTCACACGGCGAAAATCACCAAGTGAGGTGCGCTCACCAGAAGAACCCACAAGGTAAACAGCTAAACTATCAGTCCCAAAGTTTCTTTCATTTACTGATACAACAATTTGTGATGTCGGGTAATCTCCCTCCTGGGGGATATCGAGCGCATGTCCGTGAATACCATCAAGATACTCCGTTCCAGTATAAACGGTTAACTCTCCATTTCGGGTAAGTGCCATATTATGGTCAAAGTCGATTTCTAAAGTCGTCCCATTTGGACCCTCCCAACTACCTATCCAAAAAACTGCAAGTGGGTCAGGCATTCCAACTGTTCCTGTGGAATCAGTCATCGGAGTGCTCGGTGCTGAAAATGCCGACACAGCAACAATACCAACCGCAACAGCGCTCAGCAAAAGGGCGACGTTTCTGCTCATACCCTCGCGTTTCTTGCGTTTTTTGCGCTTTTCGGCAGCTTCATTTGCTTTTTTTGGTATTGTTGTCCCAATTGCATCGAGAGTTTGGTTTTCAAACTCAATCGGTTGCAGGGGGTCTTTTGGGATATAATATTCGTTATCTTTCATAGCTTGCCACTACTTTGCAACTTGAATTTCGTTTGAATGAGGAATGCCCATGCCAGCCGATTGGAGATGCACTTTAAGGGTCCAATTAATTGCGCGAGCAGCATCGAAGCGATCTTTCTCGCTCACGCTTGCACGTACACGGAGGACAACTCCCTCAGAGGTGAACTCCTGAACACCTAAAAACTGAGGTATAGTTTTAAACATATCTAGGTTTTGCATCTGCAAACTCTGCATAGCAACGTTTATAACGTTTCGAGCGGCCTCGAGGTCAGCATAATAAGGGACGCTGATATCGCAGATTGCATAGCTATTATCATTCGATAGATTAATAATATTTCTAATATCGCTATTGTTAAAGATCTTTTCGTTTTCACCAACATCTTTAAGGTTTGTTGTTCGAAGACCGATATAAGTTACCTCGCCTCGAAATCCATCTATCTCGATAACATCACCGATATTAAATTGGTTTTCAAAAATCATAAAAGTTCCTGTAACAATATCAGCGATAAGGCTCTCAGCGCCAAAGCCGATAATCAGCGCAAGTATTCCAGCGCCTGCGAATAAAGTGGTAACATTAACGCCAAGAAGGCTAAGTCCCCAGAATATTCCCACCATAACGATGATATATTGAATAGCGCTTTCAGCAAGGTTTTTTAGCGTTTGTCCGCGGGGAGATTTTGGTTTTACAAGTTTTAGAGCTAATAATAAAAGCTCACGTAAGATGAGCATTACAAGCACCATGACTATTACCTGCACAACTCCTCCAAGATTAAAACTTACAATTTCAACAATCTCGCTCATGTCGCCCAAAAATGACGAAGTGCCGTTATTTAAGAAAGAAACTATACTGTTTGGTAAAAAAGGGAAAATTTGCGGATTAGTTATAACGACAATTAAAAAAATCGCAGCTATGTAAATAATAAGTTTTACAGGATTACTTTTGCGTTTATTTGATGTTTTAGAAGGTGCGCCCTGATTTTGCGGGGTTTGTCCAGTTGTTTTGTTTTCGTCCATAAATAATCTCTCCTAATTAATAATATTATACCTACAGTTTTCTGCATTTACTTGGTAATATTTCTATTATATATCAATGAATTTTATAAAACAATATTTAGAATGTAAAAAACAATAGGAAATCTTTAAAATCAATAGGGTGAAAAGATAATATGATTAATGCAAAATTAGAAAAAATTTAAAGAAACTTAAAAAAATAACTAAATTTTCCATATTGTATAGATTTTTTTGAAGTTTTGGTTTATAGTAAAGCTATAAAGGATAAAAGTGTTTTCTGGTAAGGAGGGTTTGTATGAAAAAAGCGTTTATAATTCTTGGATGTGTTGTTATGATTTATATTTTAAGCCACAGCCCAAACAAACCCTATGAGACAAAAGCGGTGTCAGAATATACTTTCTGGGATGTTCAGGATATGATAGTTGACTATTTAGAGGTATCTAATCGAAATTTTGAGCTTGGCACCGATGAGGCGTATGGTTTTTTTGTTGACCAGCTATATAATAACGTTGATGAAGATTTAACAAAGCATAAGCATTATGACCTTATGAAGATTTATATGGGGCAGTATATAGGGCGATACGAGACCTATCTTGAAGACCCCTCTATATTTGGATTTAATTTAAATCAACTTAAAAACATCTCGATTTATAGTGATGTTACCGAGTTAGAGCTTTTGAATTACTAATTTTGTCAGACAAATACCACGGTAATGTCATAGAAATTTAATAGATTTTGTGGTAGAATAATATAAACTAATTAAGGTTGGGTGAACAGGATTGTACAATCAATATAGATGTAAAAATTGTAATAATATTTCAAATGAGCAATTTGCATACTGCAAAAATTGCGGACATAAAGCAGAGGAGCGTTGCGATTGCGGTGCTATAAAAGAGGCGGGAGCAAAGTTTTGCACAAGATGCGGAAAAGCTTTTGCCGATACCATAAATGCAAATGGGCAGTTTGGTGCAAACGCTTGGTATGGACAGCAGACGCCGCCAAATTCAGCTCAAGGTTACCATAATAATGGATATATGCCGCAAACTGGACAGTCTGGACAGGGCGGATTTTCAAGTGGCGGTAATATGGGTGTTGATAATCTGCCAAATATGGCAAAAAACAACCCATATATGGAGAGGTATGGTGCGATGCCATTGCCATATGGTGGGCAATTCCCATATGGTGGGCAATTCCCAAATGGTGGGCAATTCCCGAATGGTAATGTTGCGCAACCTTTTGGTCAACCAAATAGATATGTTGTTACCCCTATACCAGAAGATGGGGAGTCACAAGCTTATCCAGTGAGTGATGCATCACCATATTTTGATGAAAATAAAGCGGCGCAAGAGGCTGTAAGTTCACAACAAAATTTAACGACGGAGAGCGATAAAATAGTTCCTGAAGTTGCCTATACAGGGGATTTTTCAGGAGAGAGTAACCTTTATGATTCAAAGCCGCTATCTGATGAGAGTGCGATAGGTTCTTCATATCAGAGCGAGAGTGATAGCGATGTATCTGCGGACGCGGAGAATACAGCAGCATTTGATGGTTCAGCCCTTGATGCTATGCAGATAGATGAGATGGCTGATGCCAAAAATGAAAGCTTTGTTAAAAATGAAATAGATAATTTTGGCAATTCACCTACTGCATCAGGTAAAGATTATAGCTTTACAGTTGAGTATCCGACTTCCCAAACTGGTTTGCAAAATAATGAAAAACGACAAAAAAGGGACAGACGTTTTCTGAAGGTTGCTTTTGTTGGATTTTGGAGTTTAACAGCGATAGCAGGAGTTACGGTGCTTATTGGTTTTGTGCTATCGGCTTTATAATATACAACTTTATTTTGAAGATTAATATAGAAACAGGAGTTTACCGCTCCTGTTTTTCTATGCAAAATTTTTTGCAAAATTTGGCTGTTTTGTGGTAAAATACTATAGAGGTGAATTTATGACAGATTTGATTTTTGATTTAGATGGTACCCTTTGGGATAGCAGGGCGGTTTTGGCAGAAAGCTGGAATAGGGCGGTTAAAGAGGTTACAAAACACGATATAGAGATTAAAATGGAAGACTTTACACCGCTTTTTGGAAAACCTCTTGAGGTGATTTTCGATAGCGTTTTCCCTATGGTTTTAGGTGAAGAGAGGGAGCGGCTTGCAGAGCAGTGTGTTTTAAATCATAATGAAGATGTTAAAAAAGGCGAGTGCATTCTATATGATGGGATGGCAGAAGGGATAAAAATTCTGGCGCAAAAACACAGGCTTTTTATAGTTAGCAACTGTCTATCTGGGTATATTGAAGGATTTTTGTGTGCGACAAAGCTCGAAGATTACTTCACCGATTTTACCTGTCCTGGTGATACCTCTCTTTCAAAAGCAGACAATATTAAGCTTATAATCGAGAGAAATAAAGTAGCAAGAGCAGTTTATATAGGAGATACAGCGACCGACTCTGCAGCGGCAAGAGAGGCAAATATCCCTTTTATATTTTGTAGTTACGGCCTTGGGAATACAGAGAATCATGATAGAAGCATTGATAGTTTTAAAGAGCTTTTAGATATTGATTTTGATAATTTATAGAATAAAAAAATCTACAGGTTAATTTAATCTGTAGATTTTTTGTTTTGCTCTTTTGCTCAAAGCAGTTTTGGTTTTAAATTTGTAATAAAAAAATATAAGGCAGATAGTTTCATAAAATTAGATACTAATATCGAGTTTTAGGTTTTAAATTGAAATTTTAGCAATCAAATAGGTTGATAATCGGCGAATTCAGTTGCTTTAAACTATTAAAATAATAGTTACTATCTTTTTGATAGTTTATATCTAATGGATTGTTTTGGTAGGTGGATATATATTTTGAGAAGATATAGAAAGCGGTGCAAGGCAAATATACTATTTACTCTAAAAAATAGAGAGGCAAGGGGAAGCTTGTTGCTGCGAAAAATATATTTTTTTATTTTGACAGCTATGATTAATAGCTTATTGCACTGGTGGGGCAGTTTATATAGCAATCGCCGCATTCATCACACCGATTTCTGTCTATCTCGTATTCACCGCCATTTTCTTTAACTGCTAAAAAAGAGCATTTTTCAGTACATACTCCGCAAGAGATGCATTTCTCCCTATTGATTTTAAGGCCGCGATATTTTATCTCGGCACCGCCGTATGAGAAATAGATGCGGTTTAGTTTGTTGTCGCGGGAGATTTTTTCGAAATCATAGTCGAAGATATCGCCCCTACCGTCTGTTATACAGAAAACGACCATTGCGTTATATTTTTGCTGATCTTTAATGCAAAAATCAAAAATCGGATTATTTTTCGCCTTTATATCGTCTATTGATATTTCTCGAACTGTTCCTGTCATTCTTATAGCGTAGCCATTATCGAAGATTGGAAGGCCGTTTTCACCGTGTATCACCTCGGTTTTAGCAGAAAGTCCACATAGAGAGATTATTTTGCGGGTTATTAAATCTTTGTAAAATGGTTTTGTGAACATCGTCATAAAATATATTCCATCATCATCGTATCCTCGAAGGTGGGCAATTCTCGATTCGGGGTCGCCGTCGTCGTTTATTGTTGTGAATGATAGGCAACCTATCTTGTCAAATTTTTCATAAATCTCTCGAATATTCATATTTTCTCCTTATAAATAGCTGAAATATTTTTTATAGAACTGCATGGGAACTCTGTTTTTTATCTAAAATCTGAAGAATGTTTGACAATGGTTTCTATAAGTAATATTATATTATTACAAGCGAATAGTAAAGTAAGCACTTTATTGTTCCATAGTTACCTTTTTGATACTAATGAGCTATAAAGCCGTTTATTTAATATTTAAATTTTGCTGGAGGAAGATATGTCTGGAAAATTACCTGCCTGCCCTGTTGAAACAACCCTCACACTAATAAGCGATAAATGGAAGATATTAATTATTCGGGATTTGATTTCAAAGACAAAAAGATTTGGAGAGCTTAAAAGGTCGCTTCCTGGGATTTCACAAAAAGTTCTAACATCTAACCTTCGGCAGATGGAGAGCGCGGGACTTGTGAACCGCCGTGTTTATGCGCAAGTCCCACCAAAAGTTGAGTATTCACTAACAGAGCTTGGGAAAAGTCTAAAGCCGGTTATAGATTCACTTGCAGTTTGGGGAGAGAGCTATAAGTTGCTGCAAAAAGAAGTTGAACAGGGCGAAGCTTAACTAATACAAAAAACTATAAACAAAATAAAACATCCTATTTGTGCGATATTATGCCGTAGGATGTTTTTTGTTTGCGAAAGTGCGCCTTTAAAATGTAATAAAATTCCTTTGTCGTTCATAAGTTTAATTATACGATTAAAAGGGGGATATACAATGAAAGGCCTTCCCGAGGAGAGAGCTGTTGTGCTCGCAGAATATATTATTGAA
>CAYJGN010000055.1:0-11407 GCA_964369635.1 uncultured Oscillospiraceae bacterium | reverse complement strand
CGCAATTTTAATATTATTCATAACTAACCTCACTTTCATATAAAGATATTTTACACGCAAAAGAATTTTTTTGCAACAAACTTATCGCTATATTATTAAAAAGTTCACAAAAAAAGAGAGGTATACCCCCTCTTTAAATATATCTATTAAATTGCCAAGCTATTTAATATTTAGATTCTCCTTTTGATTTAAAAATAATATAACCCACTAAAATTATAAAAATAACTCCAAAAAATAATGAAATATTTAGAATGCCACTAAATATCTGCAACGCAGAAATCGGCTCTGCTGTAACCGTTATATTCATCGGAGGATTAACACCACCAAACTGCGATATATTATCTCCGTTTAAAAATAAATATCTACCAGCAAAACCCACTGCACAAAATACTAAAGTTAAAATAAAAGATGAAGAAACCGCAAAGCTTCTTCACCTTAGAATTGAATTTATTTCAAATTAAACTATTATGCAGATAAGCCCATTGCACCCATCGTTGATTATCCGCTCGAGTGTTTCTGATAGCTTTTCTCTCGCATCTGCTGGCAGTCTGTTTAGCTTATTGTGCATCCCCTCAGCGACAAGCTCGTGCAGACTTTTGCCAAAAATATTGCTCTCCCAAAGCTTGCTCTTATCCCCCTCAAACTCGGATAACAGATACATAACAAGTTCTTCCGACTGCTTTTCGGTACCGACTATCGGGCTTACCTCTGTTGTTGTATCGACTCTCATCATATGGATAGATGGAGCAGATGCTCGAAGTTTAACTCCATACTTCCCGCCCTGACGCACCATCTGCGGCTCTTCAAGGCTCATCTCATCCATCGAAGGCATAACTATCCCATATCCCGTTGCATTAACTTCATCAAGTGCATGCTTTATCTTATCATATTCCCTCTTCATACTCGCAAGTGATGTTAGGTTTTTAATAAGGTCGGCTTCGCTCTTAATATCCATACCTGAGAGCTCAGAGAGGGCATTATAGAATAGATGCGGGTGAATTTCAACTCCGACTTTTGCGTTACCCGTTCCAAGGTCTATCTTCTCAAGATGGGTGTGCTTAACAAACTCGCATTCATCAATAATCTCGATATGATCAGATACTTCCCCAATTTTATGAACCGATAATGCCGCTTCGTAAACTGCTTTGTAGATAGAATTTTTAATCTCGTTATCTGGAGCGAGGGTTGAAATCCAGCTTGGCATATCTATCTGCATCTCATTTATTGGAAACTCATAGAGGATTGATGCCATAATCTGCTTTATATCATCTTCATTTAGTGCAAGGCAATCAATAGCCATAACGTGAGCGCCATATTTCTCCTCGATTTCAGCTATAACCTCTAAGCATCTCTCACTCTCGGGGTCGGTTGAATTAACGAGGATTATAAATGGCTTATCGATTCCTATAAGCTCGTTTATAACCCGCTCTTCAGCTTCTGCATACTCACTTCTTGGAATATCAGTTATCGAGCCATCAGTTGTTATAACAAGGCCTATTGTGCAGTGGTCGTTTATAACTTTAGAAGTTCCAATCTCTGCCGCCATATTGAACGGAATATCTTCAGAATACCAAGGGGTTGCAACCATGCGAGGGGCGTTGTTTTCAATATATCCTATTGAGCTCGGGACAATATACCCAACGCAGTCGATAAGGCGAACATTCATCCGAACATTATCCTCGATAAATATCTCAACGCCATTTTCCGGTATGAATTTCGGCTCTGTCGTCATTATCGTTCTACCAGCTGACGATTGCGGCAGCTCATCAATAGCTCGCTGTTTAGCATACTCATTTTTTATATTGGGGACTACAAGTGAGTCCATAAACCCTTTGATGAATGTTGATTTTCCTGTTCTAACAGGACCCACGACCCCAATGTATATATCGCCGCCTGTTCTCTGTGAAATATCGTTATAGAGTTGTTTTTGTTCCATTTTAGTCTCCTTTTCTGCCGCTTGCGATATATTAAAACCTCTCATTAGCGGCAAATGGAGATTAAATTTATGTTTAGCAACCAATGGTTATAAGCAAAAGTTTTTTATTCTCTAAAACATCCTCGGTGAGTTTGTTCTCACTCATAATAGTATCGACGTTTGCATTATATCTCTTTGCGATATCCCAAACATTTTCACCGGCAGTTCCGTAATAGAGAATTAGAGGTGCTTCAATATTCTGCTCTTTTGATTTTTCATAATCAAGGTTTACGTTTTTGATAGCTATCGCCTCGATAATATCAAACGCATACCCATCGACCGACATTTCAACGGTAACATCAATAGCGTTCGTTGCTTCACAACTAAATGAAACATCATCAATCGAGAGATTATAAATAGCATAGCACTCATCACCCTCGCTATTGCAACCAAGCGGTAATCTAAACTCCGCTTTTGAGCTAATACCTTCAAAAACACCCTCTTCATTTAAAACAACTGCACAGAGATTAGCGCTAACAACTAACCTGCAATCATTCTCAATAAACATATATTCGCTCTTTGTTATATCCATATCCACAGAAAGCACCTGCGCTATTGCGCTATTTGAAACTATCTTAGTTTTATCAGTAAAGCTATCGTTTATTTCACCTATTATCTTTGATATATTAAAATTCGAATAGTCGAACTCACATTCGCACTCCATTGAGTAGCCATCTGTATAATAGATAACAACATCACTCGCAATAACAACAAGGTCGCTTTCGAGTTTTAGCTCAACACAGAGGTATAGCTCATTTCCATCGAGCAGGAGGGTAAATTCTTCGTTTGAAAGATTAAAATCTATAAAATCTTTCATGCTTTCATCACCGATATAGTCAAAAACCTGGGTGAATGGTAGGTTGTAGCTATATTTATTTATTTTGCCGTCGCAAAACAGCTCTGCCTCAATGAGAAAATTGCCTTTGACAACCGTCTTATCCTGAGCTCTACGGCAATCAATTAGCTCAACATTTGTATTAGTTGAAGCAATTTCGCATTCACCGAGCTCCTCACCAATTAAAAACTCATCTTTAATTGAAAGCTGTTTTGTAACTGTTTCGTATATATAATCGATTTCTTCTGTTCTGCTTTTTAGGCATAGTTTATTATCATCGCCTTTTTGATATATCGCAATCGGTTCCTCCGCAATCCCCTTCGCATTAATGCTTACAGCGCCTTTAAAGTCAACTCGTCTATTATTAAGTAGCCTGTGATTTAGGTAGTCTACTTTAGACTCGATAAACACACAACGCACATCAGCTCTATCTATTTTTTCGGTATTTGAAAAACTTTGATAAAACCTGATAGTTTTTGTTTTGCTGCCATCATCATAGCTATATACTATTTTAATCGCAACTGTTCCTGTGACTGTCAAGGTGTTTTTGTCATAGAGCTTTGATAGCTTAATTGTCCCCTTTGAGCTTATGATTTCATCTATATCCGGATAGCTATCAGGTATATAGGCATCGAAATCGAGAGGCACCTCAAATGTTGCTAAATTAACAAGGCTTTGTGAGCGCATAGTTCCCATCCTCTTTTCCATCATTTATCTCCCCTTTTAATTTTCTATTGAATGTATATTATCAAACAAGCCCCACTATGCAAGAATATAAAAAAAGAAGTAAAATAAAGATGCTTTTTAATATGAAAGCACTATTATAATATATAAAAAGAGAAAAGCCAGTTATGACTTTTCTCTTTCTTTGTAAGTAAAAATAAACTTATATCTCTCTATTAACTTTAAATATCCATCTTAAAAAAGAAGCTAACATTTTTGGACTTTTAACTACAACAATCTTCATAAATATACCACCTCAAAACTTTTTTTTGCAAAACAGACCGGTGAGCACCAAGGTTGTCGCCGCCAAAAAAAGTATAAATTTGAATGGCAAAAAATAGAAAAATAATATTCCCAATCCTAAACAAAGCGCGAGTTTTGCAAGTAACGAACTCTTTTTCTTACAGCACATAACCTTCCTCCTTTGGTCTTTACTCCATTATACGCCAAAAGAAAAAAATGGTTCATTTTGTTAAAATTATTATGAGTTTTCCTTCATTAACAGATATTTTCCCTCTTTTTCCTATAAACTCATTGCTAACGCCGAGCGGATAGGTCGAGGTTAGCTCTATATTGGCTACCTCATACTTTAGTCCTTCGATTGTAACCCCTACCGCGCTTCCATCATAAGAGAAAATCGATATATATCTATAATCTTCATCATTTTCAACCACAAGAGAATCGCCGTCAAGCAATATAACTTTGCAGTCATCTGATATGAGCATTCCCTTTGCACCGCGCTCATTTAAATATCCAAGTGTTTGAATATTTGCTAAAGTATGGTCAAGTCGCCCACCGAGGCAACCATACAAAGCAAACTCATAAAATTCATGCTTTAATCCTAAATTAATTGCAGCAATAAGGTCTGTATCATCCTTTTCAGGTAATAAAACAGTATACCCGTTTAAAATCTCACCATCATAGGAATCAAAATCCCCTATCGCTAAAAAATTAGTTATTCCAAACTTATTTGCAATATCAATTCCGCCATCTGCGCAGATGATTAAATCATCATCTCGTATATCAATCTTGCTTGGCATATCTCCAGCAGCAAAAATAACGCATCTACTCATCTATGCTCCCACTCCTTTAGTTTTGAAGCTTCTTCATAGAGCAATTTGTAGTTTTCGTATCTACTCCTACCGATATCGCCCCGCTCTAAAGCTGCGATAACAGCACAGCCCTTTTCGCTTCTATGGCTGCACCCAGTGAATTTACAGCCGTCAATAAACTGGTTAAATTCTGCAAAGGTTTCTGCGATATTCTCTTTTTTAATAAATTCATATCTTGCAGTATCTACCGTACCAAACCCTGGAGAATCTGCAATATACCCACCGCATTCAAGCAAAAACAGCTCTACCTCTCTTGTTGTATGCCTACCTCTACCGAGCTTGTCGCTGATTTCGCCCGTTTTAGTCATGTCAAAGCCTACAATATTATTTAGAAGAGATGATTTACCAACTCCAGTATTTCCACAAAAGGCTGAAAACTTACCCTTGAGCAGTGGGATTAGTTTAGATATTCCGTCTTTAGCTAAATTGTCGATAAAAACAATCTCGTATGGAGTTTTTTGATAGTGGTCATTTATTTCGCTATAGCTCTCAAGATCGGTTTTGGTTATAACTATTATAGGGGAAATCCCTTTAAATTCAGCTATTGATATGATTTTATCTAACATAAGATAATTCGGACGTGGTTTTGTTGTACTTACAACAATAACAAGATTGTCAATATTCGCAACAGCAGGTCTAATAAAACTATTTTTGCGCTCTAAAATCTCGTCGATAACTCCTTCTTTCATATCATCGGTCTCGATAACAACAAGATCGCCCGATAGCGGAGTCTGACCTTTTTTGCGAAATATACCTCTTGCTTTGCAGATGGTAGTTGCCTGCTCGGTTTTAACATAGTAAAACCCGCCAATACCCTTTAAAATTCTTCCATTTAATCTCATAATGATTTACGGCGTTGTCGAATCAGAGCTGTCCGAGTTTCCTGAATCTGGGGTCGAACTCTGACTTTCTTCAGGCGCTGAACTACTATCCTCTTCTGGTGGTTTTTCATAAGCGAGTCTATAATCAAGAGTTTTAGTAACAGAACCATACTCAAAATCAGCATGATAATGCATATAATCTTGACCATCATAGAGGATAACTAACGTTCCAACTCCCTGCCCCGATATATCTAACTGCCAATAGCGAAGTCCATCCTGCGATGGTAGTGATGATATTAAAACATTAGCCTCAGAAACTATAACTCCATCGACAAATGCCTTAAGGCTTGCGGTTGGATTTACCGGATTGTTTGGCATCTCAACAAGCACTGTCATGCTCTTATTGAAGCTTCCGCTACTTACTGTAAAATCAATCGCTGTATTTTGTGCAACAACTGAATTTTCAGCGATCGATTGGGTTATAACAGTACCGATTGGTTGATCACTATCCACAGTTGTTATCTCACCTGCACGAAGCCTGTTTCTGGTGAGGAAAAGCGCTGCGTCATTTTGATTCATACCGACCAATTTTGGCACGATAGCCGTTTTATTTGCAGCACCAGAGCTTATATAAACAACAACCTCTTCACTATAGCTAATAGCAGTTCCAACATCTGGATAGGTTCTTATTACCTCTCCCTCATCAACATCAGTGCTATTTTGATACTCTATTCTACTCGCAATACCAAGCTCAGATAATATGCTTATAGCTCCACCTTCGCTCTCACCGACAATATCCGGAACATTAATAGTTGAAATGCCAACACTCACCTTAACTTCAACAGTAGAGCCCGATTTAACAACTCTACCCTCACTTGGGTAATGCTCTATAATCGTTCCCGGTGGAAAATCTTCACTTTCACCCTCACCCGTTACCTCAAAGTTAATATTCTGATATCCTTCAAGGCGAGAAACCTCTTCAATAGTCATTCCACGAAGATCAACAAGGGTTACGTCTGGGTTATCTGAGAATGCATCTGAAATAACACCGAAGACAAATATTCCAGCAACAAGCAGACATGCACCCGCTATTGCTGCTAAAATAGTTAAAATCGGAAACGGTTTTTTACCATCGTCCTCTTCGAAATTATCACTTTCAATATCAGGGGCTTTTGTCTCTTTTTTTATCTCTTTAATAACGTCGACATATTTAGTGCCTTCGAGCTCATCGTTGCTTAGATATTTATATTCAAATGAAATAGATGGATCCTTTTTGAATTTATCTATATCAACAAGCAGCTCCGAAACATTTTTATATCTCTTTACAGGATCTTTTTCCATAGCGCGAAGAGTTATAGCTTCAAGGCCTTCAGGTATAGATGCATCTATCTCTCTTGGTTTTTTTGGAGTTTGTGATATCTGCAAAATAGCAACCGATACAGGGGTATCCGCATTGAAAGGAAGCTCACCTGTGAGCATTTCAAATAGCATAACTCCTATCGAATAAATATCGCTACCAGCCTCTGCCCCTTCGCCTTTTGCCTGTTCAGGGCTTATATAATGGACAGATCCAATAGCTTTATCGGTAACTGTTTTCATCTCAGCGCGCGCAAATCTTGCAATACCAAAATCCATAACTTTAATAGAGCCATCTGGTAAAAGCATAATATTTTGCGGTTTAATATCTCGATGGACAATTCCTTGGCTATGCGCATGGTCAAGAGCTTTCAGCGTTTGAACAGTGAAATAAATAGCCTCTTTAAAGGGAAGTTTTCCCTTTTTCTCGATATATTCTTTCAGGGTTATCCCCTCGATGTACTCCATAACAATTGCCTGTATTCTACCGAGCGAAACATCGAATATCTTAACAATATTATGGTGAGAGAGCATAGCTACCGCTTTGCTTTCATTTCTAAATCTTATGAGAAACTCCTCGTTATCGAGATACTCATCTTTTAAAACTTTAATTGCAACAGGACGCTCTTCAACAGTGTCGAGTCCTTTATAAATATAAGACATCCCTCCAGTCGCAATAAGCTCTAAAATCTCATATCTACCATCTATCTTTTTACCAATATACTTATCCATTGCTATCTCCCTGTATCTTCACAAGTATTACCGTTATATCATCGGTTGTTCCCCTGGAAATTGATTCATTTATAAGCTCCTCTATCGAGCTTTGGTCAACTCCCTTAATAATATCATCTTCTGTGAGTCTTTTATAATATCCATCCGAGCAGAGAATTATATTATCCCCATCCTCTAAATCCTCAATATAAAAATCAAGCTCAATATCATCGCCTGCACCGACTGCTCTTGTGATAATATTTTTTTCGGGGTAATTCTCAGCTTCTGCCTTTGTTATTTCGCCTTTATCAAGTAGAAACTGGACCATCGTGTGGTCTTTTGTCACCTGATATAATTCATTATTGCGAATTATATAAGCTCTTGAGTCACCCGCGTTTATAACAAACAGCGTTCCATCAAAAACAACTGCAGCAACAACAGTAGTCCCCATCCTGCTATACTCTTCCCGCCCTGCTGCTTTTGAGCGTATAACGGTGTTTGCTCTTATAACAGCATTCATAAGCAGACTTTTAATCTTTAATGAATCCATAGAATTTTTGAAATTTTCAGCAAAGACTTTTAATATCTCATCGCAGGTAATATTGCTCGCAACTTCACCCGCCTTTTCACCGCCAACACCGTCGCATACGATGCAAATTGCAGCGTTATCGTTTAATTTAACACTTCGGTAGGCATCTTCATTAACAGCATGTCGTGACCCGACTTTTGTAAAACCTATTCCTTTCAAAATTCTCCCCCTTTTTCACTTTTCTTTCGTCTTAGCTGTCCGCAAGCGGCATCTATATCGTCACCTATCGTTCTTCGAACGGTGGTCTCAATTCCATTTTTAACTAATTTCTGGCGAAACTCCTCAATAACCCTTTTATCGCTTTGCTTGTAATTATTAGTGGGGCTTTCGTTCGCCGGAATTAAATTAACATGGCAGATAACTCCTCTTAAAATTTTTATAAGTTCAGTTGCCTGCTCGTCTGTGTCGGTCAAGCCCTTAATCATTATAAATTCAAACGATAACCTTCTGCCAGTCTTTTTTTGATAAATTTTACATGCATCTAAAAGTTTCTGAATATTATATTTTTTATTAATCGGCATTATTTTATCTCGCACTATATCAGTAGCCGCATGGAGAGAAACCGATAAAGTTAGTGGAAACTTTTCCTCTGCGAGTTTCAATATCTCAGGTACAAGCCCACAAGTTGAAAGGGATAAATTTCGCAGACTCCGCCCTTCCCTCTCTCGCAGCATACGAAGAAATGAAACAACATTATCATAGTTTTCAAGGGGTTCGCCAATTCCCATAAGGACAATCTTTGATATCTTCTCACCTAAAATTCGCTCAGCTTCTGTTAGCTGGAAGAGCATCTCGTAATCTTTTAAGTCTCTCTCAAAAGATAACGCACTGCTAACACAAAATCTGCACCCCATTTTGCAACCAACTTGAGTTGAAATGCAGATGCTGTTTGCTGTTTTATATCTCATTATTACCGATTCTACGCAACTTTTATCAGAAAATTCAAATAAAAATTTTTCACTTCCATCTTTTTTTGACCGAACATGCTCAGAAACCTTGATTTCTGGAAAGAAAAAATTCTCATTTAAAATATCTCTGCCGGCTTTTGAAATATTGCTCATCTCATCAAAAGAGGAAACATGCTTATCATAAATCCAGTTTTCAATCTGATTTAAACGGTATTTTTCAAATGATAGTTCCGTTAGCATCAGCTTAAAACTATCTCTATTTATCTCTTTTATGTTAATTTTTTCTTTCATTTCAACTCGCCTTTTCTAAGCTTTGCCATAAAGAAACCATCGCTTCTATCGGATATAATAGTCGTCATCAGAGGGGTATCGCCATCTGTCACAAGTGAAAAATCGCTATGTCTCTTTAAAAACTCAAAAACAACATTCTCATTCTCTTCTCGAAGAACAGTACAGGTAGAATAGAGCATCTCACCGCCTACTCGAAGATAGTCGGCCGCTATATCTAAAATATTGCTTTGAATTTCTGAGAGGCCTTTGCAATCATCAATATTCTTGTATTTTATCTCAGGTCGCTTTTTAATAACCCCAAACCCACTGCATGGCAGGTCACAAATTATTTTATCAAAACTGCTAAACTCATCGTTTGCAACTGTTGCATCATTTTCAATTGTTTTATTATTTTTAAGCGATAATCTTAAAAACAGCTCATCTATTAATTTTAACTTATTTTTGGAAATATCGCAACTAATTATCTCACCATCACTTAAGTACTGCGCCGCCAATGCAGATTTACCACCAGGAGCTGCACATAAATCAAGCACTCTATCGGTAGGAGAAAATTTAATTAGTGAGAGAGCTTTTTGCGAAGAATAGTCTATAACATGATAAAGGCCACCTCTATGACTTTCAAGGGAAGAAAAATCTAATTCCCCATTAAGGCGCAAGCAATTTTCAATATCTGTTTTCTCGGCGGTAATGCCCTCTTTTTCTAAGATTTTCAAAAGAGAGGAGTCATCTATTTTAGTTATATTAACCCTTATATAAGTATCGGCACGAAATAGGCTGTTTTTCAGAAAATATTCAGCCTTTTCTGCCCCAAGGTCTATCGACAACTGCTTCACAAAGCTCAAATCTGCTGAATATTTGACCGATAAAAGCTCTTCACCTCTATAATTTTCCAAGGCAAAATCATCTATATTTTTAATATCACGCGCACACGAGCGAAGAACTGCATTCACAAAGCCTTTTGCACTGCTCTTTTTTAGCTTAACCGTTTGCTTAACAGCTTCATTAACAGCCGCACTAACAGGAACTTTATCAACAAAATAAATCTGCGCTAAAGCAAGATATAAAATTGCCAAAACATCATTGTCGAGCTTTTTAAGAGGTATCTTGCTGTATTTCTTTATTAGAGCATCAAATGTTATCCTGCGCTCGATTGCCATATAGAAAAGCAATGACAAAAAGCCCTTTTCGGTAGCCGAAAAATCCTCCGACTGAGCTTTGCGAAGCAGAATATTTGAATATCCGCCCTCAAAAAGAGTTCGTTTAATTAGTTTTTGCGCAACAATTCTAACATCAGCCATTATCTTCTACGCACCATAGCAAGCAGGCGGAGCAGGTTTAAAAGCGAAACTATTGCTGCTGCAACATAGGTGAGCGCCGCCGCTGATAAAACCTTGCGACTGCCAACTTTTTCACTGTCCGATAGTATCCCCATCTCCGAAATAGTCTGTAAAGCAATTTTGCTTGCACCAAACTCAACAGGAAGCGTTATAACCTGGAAAAGAAAGACTGCCGCAAATAGAATAACGCCTACCATCGCAAGCTCGGTAAGGGATAATAATAGTCCTAAAATAACAAGCGGAATAGCTGCATTTGAGCCAAGGGAAGCTACTGGTAAAATGGCATCGCGTACCTTTATACCAAAATGCTGCTCTGCATGCTGCACAGCATGCCCTACCTCATGGCAGGCAACGCCAATTGCTGCAACCGAGCGGCTATTATAAACACCCTCACTTAATTTTATAACTTTATTTCGCGGGTCATAATGGTCAGTTAGGTTCCCACTTGTTGATAAAACTGAAACACCTACAATACCCTTGTAGGCTAACATCTTTTCTGCGGCTTCTTTGCCTGTTATCTGCCTTGAAGATAAGATATTGCTATATTTTTTAAAGGTACTGCTAACTCTCATCTGAGCAAAAATTGATAGAACAGCTGCTATTAGAATAGCGATTAGCAAAACGGCATCTGTTCCATAATACATAAAACCAAACGGCATATTTATTCTCCTCTACTTTTAAATCTTCTCATATAGTCCTCACCGGACATAATCTTCCCACCCATAGGAAGAACTTCTAAAAACTCTATG
>CAYJGN010000054.1:0-12386 GCA_964369635.1 uncultured Oscillospiraceae bacterium | reverse complement strand
ACATCGCAAACCAGCACGGTGGTATCTCGGTATTCACAGGTGTTGGAGAGAGAACTCGTGAGGGAAATGATCTCTATAATGAGATGACTGAGTCAGGAGTTATCAAGAAAACAGCCCTTGTTTACGGTCAGATGAATGAGCCGCCAGGAGCTCGTATGAGGGTTGCGCTATCAGGTCTTACCATGGCTGAATATTTCAGAGATCAAAGAGGACAGGACGTTCTGCTCTTCGTTGATAATATCTTTAGATTTACCCAGGCGGGAAGTGAGGTTTCGGCTCTTCTCGGACGTATGCCATCAGCGGTTGGATATCAGCCAACACTCGCAACAGAGATGGGAACTTTGCAGGAGAGAATAACCTCGACAAACAAAGGCTCAATTACCTCTGTTCAGGCAGTTTACGTTCCAGCGGACGACCTAACTGACCCGGCTCCCGCAACAACATTCGCCCATCTTGATGCGAAAACAGTTCTTTCGAGAAATATAGCGTCTCTTGGTATCTATCCGGCGGTTGACCCACTTGATTCAACTTCACGTATTGTAACTCCAGATATTGTTGGAATTGAGCATTATACCGTTGCAACAAGAGTTCAGGCTATCCTTCAAAGATATAAAGAGCTTCAGGATATTATAGCTATCCTTGGTATGGATGAGCTTTCAGATGAAGATAAGCTCACCGTTACAAGAGCGCGTAAAGTTCAGAGGTTCCTATCCCAACCGTTCACTGTTGCAGAGCAGTTTACCGGTATGGAGGGTAAATATGTACCGCTAAAAGAAACAATACGCGGTTTTAGAGAGATTATAGACGGTATGCATGATGAAATCCCCGAGTCGGCGTTTCTATTTGCCGGCAGTATAGACGAGGTTGTTGCAAAGCATAACGGAGGCAAATAATATGGCTTTATTTGAACTGAAAGTGGTAACTCCCGAGCGGAGTGTCTTTGATGGCGAAATAGAGTTTATGAAAATCCGTACCATTGAAGGAGATGTTGGATTCTTTGCAAACCATGCAAACTATCTCTCAGCAGTTGGAACAGGGGAGCTTTTCCTTCGCAAGAAAGATGGTAGTGAGAAAACAGCAGCGGTTGACGGTGGATTTATAAAATTTATCGGAAATAATGCAACTGTTGTCTGCAATACCTGCGAATGGGCTCACGAGATAGATGTTGACAGAGCAAAAACAGCTATGGAAAAAGCCGAAGCAAAGCTGCGCGCAGCAGTTGATGAATCAAGAGCTCGCTATTACCAAGGCAAAGTGCGTAAGGCGCTTAATCGTATTGATATCGGGTCGGGTTCAAAATAGACCTCATAGAAAAGCTATAAGTCGCATAAACATTACCAAGAGAGGTGATATTTATGCGACTTTTTGTTGTAAAATCTAAAGTAATGATATTTGTTGTATTGTCATTTTTGGTGGCATTTTTGTTGATGCTCATATCCCCACAAACTGTCTTGCCGACATCAGGCCTTAAAACAACGTCTGCAATAAATAGCTATCAAACACAACAACATTTAGTAGGACTCACAATTGAAGTTATAGGCGCCCACAATAATATAGATGAAATTTTAGCGCTTTTGAAGGAACACAGCGCAACAGCCACCTTTTTTGCAACAGGCGAGGTGGCGAGGCAGTCACCAGAAATGCTGCTCAAAATAATAGATGAAGGCCATGAAATTGCTATAATGGGGTTTTCATATAAAGACCAGAGCATGCTTTCAGCAGAAGAGTTTCGAGATGGATTTCACGCAACAAAAGAGCAGTTTGATGTATCTGGTGTGGAATATAAAGAATATTATCGTCCGCCATATTTAAAAGCTACAACTGAAATGATAGCGGCGCTATCGAGTTTTTCCTATCTAACGATAAATGGCGATGTTTTGTTTTTTGAAGATGATTTTCGTGGGATTGAAACAAGAGTAGATGATGCAACTAATGATTTGAAAAACGGCTCAATAATTAGAATTCCACCGATAGATGGAGCTACAGAAGATATATTGCATGAGCTTTTCGATATCCTTGAAACAGAAGCGAAATCGGCGGTTAAACTATCATCTCTTCTACCAGATGATGGGTATTCGGTGGGAAGCGATGGTGTTTTATCAGATGGTGAGTTTTAAAAAATAAAAAGAGTGATTTTAAAATTTAGGAAACTGTGCTAAAATAATAGCGAGGTGATTTTATGATAACAGCTATTATCGTAGCGGCAGGAAGTTCAACCCGGATGGGCTTTGACAAAATACTGACCCCACTATGCGGCAAACCGCTTTTTATCCATTCTGTTTTAGCATTCTCAAAGGCTGATATTGATAAGATAATAATAGTTACCTCAAGCGATAAAATAAAAATTATCGAGCAAGAGCTTTTAAAGTATCCGATAAATAAACCTTGCACTGTAGTTATGGGTGGAGCAACACGCCAGCAGTCGGTAAACTGTGGTGCGAAACTTGCAAAAAATAGTGAGATATTTGCAATCCACGACGGCGCAAGACCACTAATAACAACAGATGAGATAAATGAGGTTTTAGCGGCAACAAAGCAGTTTGGGGCGGCAACTGCGGCGGTAGCGGTTAAAGATACGATAAAGATTTCAGATGAAAATGGATTTATAAAGCAAACGCCAAACAGAGAGCATCTTTTTAGCGCCCAGACCCCGCAATGTATGAGAGCAGAGCTTTATTTCAAGGGTTTTGATGCGGCAAAGGAAGATTATACCGATGATAATGCTTTGCTTGAGGCAATAAACATTCCTGTGAAACTCATTAAAACAAGCTATAAAAATATAAAAGTGACCACGGCGGAAGATCTTGTGGTGGCGAAAAAATTAATGGAGGAATTATGAGGATAGGACATGGATATGATTTGCACCTACTTGTCCCAGATAGAAAATTAATACTCGGTGGCGTTGAAGTGCTATTTGAAAAGGGGCTTTTGGGGCATAGCGATGCAGATGTGCTAACACATGCGGTGATAGATGCACTTTTAGGTGCGGCGGCACTGCCTGATATAGGCGCTCATTTCCCGGATAACGACCCAGCCTATAAAAATGCAGATAGCATTGTGCTTCTCAAAAAGGCATATCATCTTATATCAATAAAAGGATATAAAATTGTCAATATTGATGCGACGATTATAGCGCAGCGCCCGAAACTTAAAGACTATATCCCGAATATGAGAAAGAATATCGCAACAACCCTCTGCCTTGATTATGATGATGTAAACGTTAAAGCGACAACCGAAGAGGGGGTTAATGCCTGCGGTCTTGGCAAAGCGATGGCGGCGCATTGCGTTGTTCTTATTGAAAAAATTAAAACAGATAATGCCTCACATGATGCACAAATCGATTAAATAGTTAGAAAAAAGGCAGAAGCTATGATACTACTCATAGCTTCTGTTTTAGTAATAACATATAATTTTCATAAAATAAAACATTTTACTTTTCAAAAAAATTATACAATCCGACTAAAATGCTAAAAATTATTTACATTAATCTGAAAATATAGTAAAATAATCCAAATAGATGAGAATTTCCCACTATACATGATGGTTAAATTAGCAGTCTATTTATTCTTATTTTGGGGAGGAAATATTTATGGCTAAAAATGAAGCTACGATAAAAAAGAAAGGTTTTTTAGGTGTTGTTGAGCGGGCAGGAAACAAACTTCCGCATCCAGTTGCGCTTTTTGCATTACTTGCAGCTTTTATTGCGGTTTTGTCATGGGTGCTATCGTTACTTGGGGTATCTGCAACGGGTATGCTCGTTTCAGGTGGTGAGCTTCAGGAGACGACTGTTTCAACAGTAAACCTATTATCTGGTGAGGGGATTGCCTGGATGCTAACATCAGCAGTTTCAAACTTCACAGGATACGCACCACTCGGAACGGTGCTTGTTGCGATGCTCGGTGTTGGTGTTGCGGAGCAGAGCGGTTATCTATCAGCCCTACTAAAAAGAACCGTTCAGATAACTCCAAAACAGCTTATAACACCTGTTGTTGTATTGCTTGGTGTTTTATCGAATATCGCATCAGATGCTGGATATGTTGTTTTAATACCGCTTGGTGCAATGGTATTTAGAGCATATGGAAGACATCCAATAGCTGGTCTTGCAGCTGCATTCGCCGGTGTTTCCGGTGGATTCTCAGCGAACCTACTTGTTGGAACGCTCGACCCACTACTTGCGGGTATAACCACAGAAGCAACAGCGCTTGTTGACCCAAATTATGTAGTCAACATTATGGGTAACTATTGGTTTATGGCGGTTTCAACATTCCTAATAACAATTATAGGTACGATTATAACCGATAAGCTTGTTGAGCCAAGGCTTGGAAGCTATGACGGAACACTTAATGCCGATGAGGATAGCTCGCTTCGCGAACTAACAGACCTTGAGAGAAAAGGTATTAAACGTGCGGGATTATCAATTCTATTTATAGTGCTACTTATAGTTGCTGTAACAATTCCAGCAAACTCATTTATGAGAAATGCTGATGGCGCAATTCTCGGCAGACCTGCAAGTCCGCTTATCTCAAGCGTTGTTATAATCATTGCGATTATATTCTATGTACCATCAGTTATCTTTGGTAAAACTACAGGTACATTTGGAAAAGGAACAAAAGACGCTTGCGCAGCGCTTGGAAAAGCAATGGCTTCAATGGGGCCTTATGTTGCACTTGCATTTGTGGCAGCGCAGTTTATCGAGTATTTCAACTATACAAAGCTTGGAACAATACTTGCAATAAATGGTGCGAATTTCCTTGAGTCGATTAATATAGGACTTATTCCGCTGATGGTTCTCTTTGTTCTATTCTCAGCATTTATAAACCTATTTATGGGTTCTGCTTCTGCAAAATGGAATATCATGGCACCTGTATTCGTGCCGATGTTTATGTTCCTTGGTTATTCGCCAGAACTTGCACAGCTTGCATTTAGAATTGGCGACAGCTCAACTAACCTTATTACACCGCTAATGAGCTACTTTGCAGTTATAGTTGTTGTTGCGCAGAAGTATGACAAAAAAGCAGGTATTGGAACACTGACTGCAACAATGCTTCCATATAGCATAGCTTTCCTCGTTTCATGGACAATTCTAATGATTGTTTGGCTACTTGCTGGGATCCCGATAGGTATAGATACCGGTCTATTCTATCCGGCAGTTTAATTGGTGAGATAGATGGGAGTTATAAACAATAAAGATTTGCTTCAAAGATTTTTAGATTATGTCGCAATAGACAGTGAAACAGGCGATGAAATTAATATGGCAATGCGGCTAAAAGAAGATTTTCTCTCCCTTGGCTGCGAAGTTTATACAGATGACATTAAAGAAGTTGCAAAAACAACTGGATTTAATGTTTATGCAACCCTTAAAGGCGATGAAAGCGCAGAGCCTATTATATTTAATGCGCATATGGATACTGTCGTGCCGAGTATCGGAGTGAAAGCAACTGTCTGCGACGATGGATTTGTTCGAAGCGATGGGACAACAGTGCTTGGTGGCGATGATAAAGCGGGAATTGCAGCTATTTTTGAGGCGATGAAAGCAGTTTCAGATATGCCGCACCGAACGATTGAAGCTATTATAACAGTGCGCGAAGAGAGCGGAATGTTTGGCTCTAAAAACTTAGAATACAGCAGACTTCAAAGCAAAAGAGCAGTAGTTCTCGATTCATCAGGTGGCCCATATGATATTATAACTGGCGCGCCCGGGCAGAATAAGATAACGGCAACGGTTATAGGCAAAAAGGCGCATGCTGGAGTTTCTCCTGAAGAGGGGATAAGCTCAATTGAGGTTGCGGCGAATGCTGTTGCGAGCATGAAACTCCTTCGAATTGATGAAGAGACGACCTGCAATATAGGTACCTTTAAATCCGAAGGACCAACAAATATCGTTTCGGAGAAAACCGAGCTTCAGTTAGAGGTGCGCAGCAGAAATACCGATAAGCTTATAGCACATACAAAACATCTAACCGATTGCATTGAAAACGCTTGCATGAAATTTGGTGCAAAGTGCGAGATTGATATTGCAACAAGCTATCTTGGCTATCATCTCTCAGATGATAATCCGCTTGTTAAAACTGTTTTTGAAGCAACCCAAAGACTCGGCCTCGCTGCAAAAACCAAGATGAGCGGCGGCGGAAGCGATGCTAATATCTTTAATCAAAAGGGGATAGAGGCTGTTAATTTAGGGGTTGGAATGCAAAAAGCACATACAACCGATGAACAGCTCTGCATTAAAGATATGGAAGATGCAGCGGCAGTCTGCCTCGAGCTTATGAAAATTTAATAGAAATAAAAAAACAGCGGCCTTTTGAGTTAGAGAAAATCTAACGATTAAGGTCACTGTTTTTGTTTTGTTTAAAAGTTGAAAAAAGGTATCCCCGCATATTCTTTGGGCATAGGGTTTTCGTAGTCTATCCACCCTAAATCGCGAATTAAGTATGAGAGTTCATTTGGGAATAGAAATTTGTTTAAATATAAAATAAAATGTGTTTCGTTAAATCTGCCTCTTTTTTTAACGATTTTCTTAGCATCAACGCTATTTATAAGCCAATCATTTGCGAAAGTATTGCAATAATGCTCTAAGTTGTTTGCAACTTTTTCTGGAACAGCGTATAAATATCGATTATTATCAGCGCTTAAAATTACTTCTTTCAATAAAACACCTGCTCTATCCCTTTTTCCTGTTCACAGCATAAAGGATAAAAGCGCCCATAGTTGCGACTGCAAAGATAGTTCCTATTCCAGGCATATTAAAGCGAGTGCCGATAGATGCTTCTGAAAAGACGCCTGCTAAAACCGTTGTAACTACCGCTAAAATTGTCATTATCATTCTCTACAACCAATCCTTCTTAAACATAACCAAAATCGCCGCAATAGTTGAAACAACGGCTATCCCCATAACGATAAAAAATCCGGCGGGGCTATTTTGGAAAGGAAGATTGAAGTTCATGCCCCAGATAGATGAAAAAAGGGTTGGGATTGATATGATAATGGTAATTGAGGTGAGCACCTTCATCACCATATTTAGATTATTTGAGATAATTGAAGCGAAGGCATCCATCGAGCTTGTCATGATATCGCGATAGATATTGCACATCTCAATAGCCTGCTTATTCTCGACCATAACGTCCTCTAAAAGGTCGGTATCGTCGGGGAAGTTTGATACAAAACTCATTCGAAGAAGTCGCTCGTGGACTGCTTCGTTTCCTTTGAGCGAGGTTGAGAAGAATACGAGCGATTTTTCAAGTCCCATCATTAAAATGAGGTCTTTGTTTTTCATCGTCTTGTGCAGTTGCGCTTCTATTCGATTGCTCTGCTTATCCACCTGACGCAGATAGAAGAGGAAAAGAAGGGCATTTCGATAGAGCAGTTGCAATGTCATTCGATTAAACTTTTTCGTTGAAAAGTTTTTAACAGCCCCCTCTGCAAAGCTTCTTGCAAGCGGAGTATCTGTTGAACAGACGGTTACGATATAATCATCTGTTAGTATAATGCCAAAAGGCAGAGTTGAATATGAAAAGCTGTTTCCGTCTGATTCGATAACAGGGGTATCGACTACGATAAGGGTGTTCGTATCCTCAACGTCTATGCGGCTTCGCTCCTCTTCATCGAGCGCCGCTTTTAGCATATCCATATCTATTGTTGTTTGTTTCGAAACAAGGTCAAGCTCTGCGGCCTCAGGGTCACTTAGATGAATCCAGCAACCTGGAACCATGCAGTCGAGCTTGCGCACCTTGCCATCGTCTGTCATAAAAATTGATAGCATATTTACCGACTTTCTGCCGGCTAATATTTATGGCCGGCGTTATTTATTATTTTCCTTGTCCCAGGGTCGCCGTCCATAAAATCACTTCCTTTAAACTAAAAAATTCTCTTCTGGTAGGGATTTAAGCTTTGGTTTTTTGCGCGGTATGCGAAGCAGCGGGTTATAGGTGAATTTTTTGCAGTGGTAATCCTTGTAAACGATACCTTTTTGTTTACAGAGGACCATTTTGCCATCTTTAGCTGCAACTCCTCGCTCACAATAACTGCAAGAGGGTTCTATATTCTTACCAAAAAACTTAAGTTTCATAATTGCACCGCCCTTATAATTATTTTATCAAATTTCGGCGGTTTTTACCAGTGTTTTTTTCTACCTTTAAAATAGTTGTTAGCATTAGCAGAATAAACATCAAAGAAGAGGCAACTGATAATGAGGTAGGCATTGATGATGTGCTATCTATATTCGAAAAAACCTCTGCTGGGATTGCAGTTATCTGCAAAAGAAAATAGCAAATTGAAGTTGAGAGTATCGCATGAGCTATTCTTATAAACAATAGTTTTTTTATATTAATATAGGAATTAGAGCAGAGGAATTTTGCTTGCATAAGTATGCTTATCGAAGAAAATGAAAGTCCAGCGGTTATTGATAATAATGCAGCGTTAATCGGTAAATTTTGATAGACGAAATGACAACCGCTTGTTATTTCAAGCAAAAGCGATAAAATTGAGTAACTTATATCATCAAGGTTTAGAAGATGCAAAGCTGTATTTAAAATAGCTCCGAAAAAAATTATAAACCCTGTCATTGCTATAACAGCAGAGGAGCAAGAGCTAATTGAAAAAACAAATTTATCGGCAATACTGCCGCTTTTTTTGGTATATCTTCTATCGTTATCTCCGCTTTTCAAAAAAATAATGGGTAGAGCTAACGAGGAAATGGTATGAGCACTAAATAGAATAAATCCAACAACTGAGCTGTTATAAAATGAGAGTCCTATCCCAGTTATAATAAAAGCAGGCCCTGCAGATATGAAAAAAGGCATTAGCTCTGCCGCGCGTTTTTTTGTGATTTCATCATTTTGGCTCATCTCACCGAGCAGTTTTGCACCAGATGGATATCCGCCAATAAGCGATATTAAAAATGAGAGAAATTCGGCCTTGTTCATTTTAAAAAGTCTGGTAAAAATAATAGGTATAAAGTCTTTTAGTATTACAAAAAAATTGGTATTCACTATAAAAGTTGAAAATACAATAAAGGTGAAAAGGCTTGGAATAACGACGGTTATGCAAAGGGTAAATCCGCTTAAAATGCCCTCTCGAAACAATCCGCCATAGCAGATTAAAAGATATATTGATAATAAAAACGCTGCTGTTTTGCAGATATTTGAAAGTTTAACCATCTATATCACCTACCTCTAAAAGTTTACGGATAACATTTTAATTTTATGCGTATATATAAACGGGTGATGAAAATGAAAAGAAGAAAGATAACGTTAGAAAATAATAAACGCGGAATTTTTAGCGGCGTGCTAAACGACTTTGAAATTCATTTAAATGAGAATAAAGAGGCTGTCGTTGAGGGGTATGAAGGGCTTTTAGAGCTTTCGCCTGAAAAAATTCGAATAAGTTGCAAGGGTGCCTTTATAACTTTTATAGGAAAAGATTTGTTAGTTGATTTTTTAGCGCTTGATGGTTGCGTTGTTAAAGGGGTTATAGATGAAGTTTTATTAGCGGGGATGGAGCGATGATAAATACTTTAATTCGCTTTTTTGTTGGGTATAAAACAGTTGAAATAGGCGATGGGAATATTTTAAGGTTTGTAAACCTTATTTCAGCAAAGGGTATAAACATTTTTAAAAGCAGGCTTACAGATGAATGCTATAGATTTTCTATCATAGAACGGGATTATAAAAAAATTCTGCCGCTTCTTAAAAAGAGCGGTTGCAAGATAAATTCAATAGAGAAGAGAGGTTTTCAAACCTTTTTTGATCCTTTTTTAAAAAGAAAAGGGTTGGTTTTTGGGATATTAATATTTGCTATCTTGCTCTTTATATCATCTTTTTTTATCTGGAATATAGAGGTTGTTGGAGTTGAGCGAGTTGATGAACAGCTTGTTTTAGATATACTTTTTGAAAATGGAGTTCGTATTGGAAGTTTGAAGTCCTCGGTAAACTTCGAGGAGCTGCAGCTGCAAATTTCCCTTGGAAGCGGTGATATTTCGGTTGTGGGGATAACAACAATAGGCACAAAATTAGTAGTGACGATAAAAGAGAGCGTTGAAAAGCCGGAAATTTTGGATAATGAAGCGCCGGCAAATCTTATAGCGTCACACAGTGGAACGATAGTCTATCTCGAGATTTTAAACGGTATTAAAGAGGTGGTGGTAGGGGATAGCGTTGATGCAGGGGATCTGCTTGTTTCAGGTATCTATTTTGATATGGGCGGCAATACTACATTTAGGCGAGCGCAGGGAGAGGTTGTAGCGCAGACTACTCGAGAAATCGAGACACGAGTGCCGCTAATCGAGACAAAACGAGTATATCTTGAGGAGAGCGTTAAATATAGTCTGCAATTTGGCGGTAGTGAGTTTCCGTTATATTTAACTTTTTTTATAGATTATGAAAATTGCGAAATAATTGATGAACCGAAAAATTCATCTTTTCTGGGGGTTTCAATTATTAAAAAAACCTTTAAATTATTTGAAGATATTGATTATACTGTAACAGAAGAAGAAGCGACTGAAACGTTATACCAAAAGAATATGGAGCAACTTGCCTCTCTTATTGGCGATGGGATTATCATAGAGAGGGAAGAGGAGATATTTGTTGATGGGGATGAGCTTGTATTGAAGGGCAGCTATATCTGTCATGAAAATATAGCGCAAACTCGTGAATTTTTCATTAATTAGTCAACAATTAATTGAAATTTTTGATAATTAGTGATATAATTTCTCTATAAACGCAAAGGACGGTATTTAATGACAACTCGGAGTATTTCTTTCGAAAGAATTGAAGATATTCTCACCCTGTTTGGGAATTTTGATGAAAACATTAAGCTTATCGAAAAGTCTTTTTCGGTAACTATTGTTAGCCGCGGCGGAGAGATAACTATCACCGGCGATGTTTCATCTGTCAATAAAGCATTTGAGGCGATAAGCCAGATATTGATGATTATTGAAAAGGGTGAGATTTTAACTGACCAATCGGTGCGGTATATAATATCTCTTATCGAGCAGGGCAGTGGAGAGACCATTCAAGATGTGCAGAGCAATGCGATCTGCATTTCAGCAAAGGGAAAACCAATAAAACCAAAAACGCTTGGGCAGAAGAAGTATGTCAAGGCGATATCTGAAAATATCGTAACATTCGGAGTGGGCCCTGCGGGCACGGGAAAAACATTTTTAGCGGTGGCAATGGCGGTTGCCTCTTTTCGCGCGGGAGATGTCTCGAGAATTATATTAACAAGACCAGCAGTTGAAGCAGGTGAGCACCTCGGGTTTCTGCCAGGAGATCTGCAAAATAAAGTAGATCCTTATCTGCGTCCGCTATATGATGCTCTTTTTGAGATGCTTGGAAGCGAGAACTTCACGAAATATTTAGAGCGCGGTACTATCGAGGTTGCACCGCTTGCATATATGCGAGGGAGAACGCTTGATGACTCGTTTATAATACTCGATGAAGCGCAGAATACAACGCGCGAGCAGATGAAAATGTTTCTAACAAGGCTTGGATTTGGGGCAAAGGCTGTTATAACAGGTGATGATACTCAAATAGATTTAGGGGATAATAAAAAGAGTGGTCTTATTGAGGCGATAAGAGTGCTATCAGGTGTTGAAGAGATAGATATAGTGCGTCTCTCTGCAAAGGATGTTGTCCGCCATAGGGTGGTTCAACGGATTATAAACGCATACGAAAAAAGTTACAAAAGGCAAGGTGGAAATTAAAGTGAAAGCGACTAAAGTTATTATTACAAACAGACAAAATGAGGTGAAGCTCCCATCAGGACTTCGTATGTTAGTACGCCGCTGTTGTAATGCGGTTTTGAAATATGAAGGGATGGAGCAGGAAGCTGAAGTCAGCGTCAGCTTTGTTGATAATAAAGAGATAAAGGAACTCAATGGCAAATTTCGAGACAAGCCAGTAGAGACCGATGTTTTATCATTTCCATTAAGACAGGATGATGGCGAATTTGATTTAAATCATGAGGATGCGCGAATTCTGCTTGGAGATATAGTTATAAGTGCGGAAAAGGCGTTGGCTCAAGCGGAAGCATATGGACATACTCTGCAAAGGGAGGTTGCATATCTCACCGTTCATTCGATGTTGCACCTGCTTGGATATGACCATGAAAATGGAGGACTTGAACTTGTTAAGATGCGCGAAAAAGAAGAGAGTGTTTTAACGGTGCTTGGACTACCGAGAAGTGAGAGTTATGTGTTTGAGTAAAATTTGCTGCTAAACGGCAGCATTTTTTCTATTTTTAGTATGGAGTGTGTAGATGCAAAAATCAGCTTTTATAGCAATAGTCGGCCGGCCGAATGCCGGAAAAAGTTCGCTGCTAAATAAAATTATGGGCGAGAAGATAGCGATAGTCTCGGCAAAACCGCAGACAACAAGAAACAGAATAACCGG
>CAYJGN010000053.1:0-12711 GCA_964369635.1 uncultured Oscillospiraceae bacterium | reverse complement strand
TTGTGGCGGTTCAGCTACCGATTTACCTGTTCAAGGGGTAGAATTTTCGAAGCTGTTCAATACAGTTGATAGCTTTGATACCCATGCTAAAATTCCTGAATACTTCAAAGCAGTTGATGCAGCAGCTAAAGAGGGTGGAAATGTTTCGGCTATTTCTATTGGTTGGGACCCCGGTATGTTTTCGATAAACAGACTATATTCAAATTCAATTCTACTTTGTGGCGAGGACTATACCTTCTGGGGACCTGGTGTTTCACAGGGACATAGTGATGCTATTCGCAGAATCGAGGGTGTGCTTGATGCAAGACAGTATACAGTGCCTATAAAAGAGGCGGTTGAAGCTGCGAGAAGCGGCAAAAATCCAACTCTCACAACAAGAGAGAAGCACCTTCGTGACTGCTATGTTGTGGCGGCAGATGATGCAGACAAAGCGAAAATTGAAGCAGAAATCGTTAATATGCCAAACTATTTTGCAGATTATGATACAACTGTTACCTTTATATCAGCGGAAGAGTTGCAAGCAAAGCATGCAGCTATCCCACACGGTGGTTTTGTTATTAGAAGCGGTAAAACAGATGATAATACAACTCACGTTGTTGAATACAGCCTAAAGCTCGATTCTAATCCGCAGTTTACCTCAAGCGTTATGATAACATATGCAAGAGCAGTTTATCGCCTTTCAAAAGAAGGGGTAGTTGGTTGCAAAACGGCATTTGATATAGCGCCTGGATACCTATCAATTAAGAGCCGCGAAGAGCTTATGGCAGAAATGCTATAAATTAGCTGTTTATTATAGTTTATGCAAATTTGGAAGATATAAAAGATATGCAATGAGATATTGATAGTGAGCAATTTGTGCAATAATAAAGTGAATATTCCCTGGAAAACAAAAACTCCTGTCTGATAGACGGGAGTTTTTATCGTAGCATTATTCTTGTAGAGTATATTTATACTGGTAAAATGCAGTTGTCTGCTGATTATCCGCGAACTTTTTTTAGTATCGCAACAACCTCATCAACCTTTAGAACTTTACCATATGAAACAACCTTGCCATCAACTACTAAAGCTGGAGTGGTCATAACGCCATAGGCGGCAATAGCTGAAAAGTCCCGTACATGGTCGATATTGCTATCCATCTGAAGTTGAATGAGCGCTTCTTTTGTAGCTGACTCAAGATCATTGCATTTCTTGCATCCTGAACCTAAAATCTTAACTGATGCGCCTTTATCCATATTTGCTTTAGCATTAGCTACGCTATCTGCATCAACAGTGCCGCAACAACCGCCTTCTTTCTTGGCTTTTTTAGCTTCTATTTCAGAAACAGGGCACATTCCGCCGCAATCGCACTGCGCAACTTCTTCGCCTTTTTCATTGTAGGTCTTTTTTTCTTCGTTTTGCGGCGCGCAACCACCACTGCAACCGCAACCGGCTGCCTCTTTCTTTTTGCCAAAACCAAATAATCCCATAATAATCCTCCTAATATATTTTTTAAAATTTTACTAAACTAACTGCCTAACTGCAACCTGAGCTACCGCAGCCGCAGTTTTTGCCGTTAGTACTTTTGCCGTTTGGTGGGGTCCAGTCGGTATCTTCGCCGACATATGTTATTGCGCCAATAGGACATACTGTACCGCATCCATGACAATGGTCGGAGTAGTTTATCGGATTTATAACAACAGGGGATGGGTATTTATCTTTATTATACACCCCTTTTTTGCATTGGTTTAAACATCCTCCACAGTCTATGCATATAGCATAGTCGATAACGGGGTACCAATTTTTAGCCATAATATCCTCCTTAAACAAGTAGATGTTGGAATATATTAAATAGATATCCAACAATTATAATACCGATAGAACATATACCGATAAATGCTGCAAGAAGCTTTGGTTTAACAGCTTTTTTGAGCATAATAAGTGAGGGGAGGCTGAGTGTTGTAACGCTCATCATAAATGCGAGAATTGTTCCAAGTTGCGCCCCTTTTGCAAGTAGTGCTTCTGCTATTGGTATAGTGCCGAAGATATCTGCATATATAGGTATACCAACAATAGTTGCTATCAAAACGCCAAATGGATTATCACTTCCAAGAATAGACTCGATAACATCTTGCGGTATCCAGTTGTGGATAACTGCGCCTATTCCAACGCCAACAAGGATAAAAGGGAAGACTTTTTTGAAGGTGCTAACAACCTGCTCTTTTGCAAAAACTGCTCTGTCTTTTTTCGTTAGTGTTGGCGACTCAATATCAACTGATCCTGCTGTTAGGATAAAGTCCTCAACATGTTTAATCATTCCGAGCTTATCAAGGATAGTTCCACCGACAACAGCAATTATAAGGCCAACAATAACATATATAACAGCAACCTTTGCACCAAATATGCTCATAAGTAAAACAAGGCTTCCAAGATCAACCATAGGAGATGATATCAAAAAACTAAAGGTTACGCCAATGGGCAAACCGGCACTTGTAAAACCCATAAAGAGTGGTATTGAAGAACAAGAGCAGAATGGAGTTACTGTTCCGAGTAGGGCTGAGATGATATTCGCCCAAATTCCTTTAAATCTACCGAGTATCCTCTTGCTTCTCTCAGGGGGAAAGTAGCTTTGAATGAATGAAATGATAAAGATCAGAGAACATAGAAGTATAGTTATCTTTATAACATCATAGATGAAAAAATGAACACTGCCTCCGACTGCTGTAGTAATATCAAGACCTACCGCTTCAAGTATAGCTCCAACACCATCATTTAGCCATTTCATGCCGAGTATTTGATTTTGTAAAAAATCCCAAATAGATGCCAAGAATTCCAAAATTTTACCGCCTTCCTTAAATCAATTAATTTTGATATAAAATATTTTAATAAAACCACCTAAATCAGATGGCTATATTGTTACAACTAAAATCCTTTTTGCTTTCATTTTCAGAAACTGCTAATTTTTTTATTAGTTCTGTTGTATTATGAGACCAGCTGCTGTTTAACTGATAATGTGTCCATTTCCCAAGGTAATAGCAGCTGACAATTTCGGTTTCGCAGAGAATCTTCATATGGTAGGAGAGCTTCGATTGAGAGATGCCAAGAGCTTCTGAGATATGGCAAGCGCAAAGCTCTCCGTTATGGAGTAGTTCTATAATACTAAGCCTACTCTCGTCTGAGAGAGCTTTAAAAATCTTTGCGGTTCTTTTATGATTATTCATTTAAATGATCCTTTATAGTTGTTGATTATAAAACAAAAGTCAAATCAATATTTTTTAATTTGAAATAATTATACAACGTATGTATAGATATGTCAACCTTTAAATTAATTTTTTTTGATTTGACGATGTATATTAACTATCATATGAAAAAATCAAACTCTCGTGACTTCTTTTATTTATATTAATTGTTACGATTATCATATCTAAAGGGTGCATTGATTATTGACAAACTGATTTAATCTTGATAAAATATTCTGTATATGATAGCTTATTTTTAAATATAAATAGCGATTATAAAACATTAGTATTTAACAGAAGGTTTACATGAAAAATAAAAGTTTACTTACAACAATAATATTTGGTTTTTTATCTTTCATTGTTATTTTTTACAGTGTTATTTCTTTTAATACCATTGTTAATAATGAACTTGAGGTTTCAGCAAAAGCTACACTTGTCGATATGGCAAACCAGCAACAGGATAACGTTAATAGCCAGCTTGACAATATGATGTATAGCATAGCCAATATTGCTGAAACTCTTCCAATTATCGGAGTTTCTGAAGAAGAAATTTTTACCTATATTGAAGAGAAAAAAGAACTTCTTAATATGGAAGCAGTGATGATTTCAGATTTAAATGGAATTGTTTATTTAGATTCTTTAATAGTCGATGATATAAGCGATACCGAATATTTTAAAGCTGCAATGAGTGGTGAAATGTTTTCAACCGAGCCGATATATTCTGAGATTTCTAAAAAGGAAGTTTTTATAGTTGCGACTCCAATCTATGTTGATGAAAAAATTGATGGTGTTTTATTAGTTGAATATTGCACTGAATATTTATCATCGATTATGCTAACTTTTACAGATGGACGTGGACTTAGCCTTATGATAAACTCAGATAGTGAAATTCTATTAAACACAAGTTCATTTGATATAACATTTGATGCATTTAAAGCTGCAAAATTTGATAATGGGACAACCTTTGAATCGATTGTCGCTGATTTTAAAGAGGGAAAATCTGGCAGTATATCATATAGTATTAACGGTGATCGAAAATTTGGAGAATACCGTCCTATCGATATAAACGACTGGATTATATTTTTTGAAATATCAGAAGAAAGCCTTGCGGACAGTGCGGATAATATATCATTTAGCATGATAATAACGAGCACTTTAATATTGATTGTTGCCTTTTTAACGGTAGTTTATGTTGTTGTCTCAAAAAACAATTCAGCTAAAGTTTTGGAAAAAGCAGCATATTACGATGAGCTAACAGATATTCCAAATCTTCTACGATTCAAAATGCTTGTTGCAGAGGCGATTAAAAAAGACCCATCTGGCGAATTTGTAATGGTCAAGATGGATATGATGAACTTTAAAGCTATAAATGAAGTCTTCGGATTTGAGAGCGGAGATAAAGTTATAAAAGCTATTGCGGAAACTGGCAAAAAGGTTGTGGACAAAAGTTTTATTCAAGCAAGAGTTACTTCGGATGAATTCATTTTCTTTGCAAAAAAAGAGCTTTTTGTTAATCTTGAAGAATCATCAAAGGGATATGAGCAACGTTTTAAAGATTTACTACCTGAGCTTGATGATCATAGGTTTAAGTTTAGATATGGAAGGTATTATATAAATCACAAAGAAGTTGATGTGAATGATATGATACAAAAAACAAACACTGCACACACCTTTGCAAAAGAAGATGGTGTTAGCAATATTTGTGACTATGACGAGAAATTTACCGAAAGGGTATTGCGTGAAACTGAGATATCAAATAAGATGAACAGAGCTCTTGAAAATGAAGAGTTTAAAGTTTATCTACAGCCGAAATTCGATGTCATGAGTGAAAAAATTGTTGGTGCAGAGGCGCTTGTTCGATGGATTGAGGCAAACGGGAATATGATTTTCCCGAATGATTTTATACCGCTTTTTGAACGAAATGGATTTATAGTTGATCTTGATATGTATATGTTATCAAAGGTTTGTGAGAAGCTTTCATCTTGGTCGTGTGAAGAAAATTGCATACCGGTTTCAGTCAACTTTTCAAGGCTTCATCTAAATAATAAAAATTTTGTATTAGATATCAAAGAAATTGTTGATAGTTATAAAGTGAATCCCGATTGCATTGAAATAGAGCTTACAGAGAGCACTGTAATGGAAAATGAAAAAGAGCTGTCAGTTATCATACGTGAGCTTCATGAAATTGGTTTTAAAGTATCTATTGATGATTTTGGATCAGGGTATTCTTCGCTCGGTATGCTTAAAAACTTCAAAGTTGACACTCTAAAACTTGACAGAAGCTTTTTTATAAAGATTGCTGATGAGGATGAGCATAGCAGGGGAAACATTGTTGTTGAGAATATCGTTAGATTAGCAGATAGTTTAGGGATGAAGACTGTTGCTGAAGGAATTGAGGAGATAGAGCAGGTAGAGTTTTTGCGGAAAATAAACTGCGATGCCGCTCAGGGATATTTCTATGCAAGGCCACTTCCAGCAGATGAATTTGAGTCTCTTTATTTTGGGAATTCTGAAACTAAATAATTACAAAAATTTGATAGAATTATCTATTAAATAGTTAAATGATAGCATTTATTAGGTATCGCCAACGGCGATACCTAATTTTTTTGATTATTATTTCTAAATTAATTTATTTTAAAAGTTTATCACAGCAAGAGAGAGATTAAGTCTTTATTGAAGTTGTTTATAGAAATTGCGCACAATAATACTATTTAGTTAAATAAAAAAACAAACTTATATTTGAGTATCTTCAAAAATAAGTTTATCAAATCAGTGAGGTGACGTTGCATTAAATTCGCATTAAAGTTCTTGCATAGAGGAAATATTATTTGCACTCGCCAATAAAAATTCTATAACGTCAACGCATTGGTGCGATTGGCGTTATAGAATTAATAAATAAACATTAAAACAATATTTTAAAATAATATTTTAATCATAAAAACTAAAATCTACTTTATAAGTTTTAGCGCATCTTCGCTATTCATAACATCTGCAGTTGTAAGCGCAATATTAATAAGCATTGCACGGTGCATTTCTTCGGCAGTCATGCTGCCCCAACCGAGATCTTCGAAGTCCATATTGCCGGTTAGATCTGCGATAAAACCAACCTTCATATTTCTCATCTGCGCATCTCTTGCAGTTGAAAAGCAACAAGCTTCAGTGCAAAGACCTGTTATAAGCATATTTTCAATACCCATACTGCTAATTAATGTTTCGAGGTGTGTTCCGTAAAATGCGCTGTACCTGCGCTTTTTGATAACGATATCTTCAGGCAAAATCTCAAGCTCATCTATAAACTCACTACCGCGATTGCCCTCGATTAATGCGCTCTGTTCGGTTATCTGTGCGCAAGCATCCATAACATTTCCCATATCTTTGCCATCTGGGCGAAATAGGGTGCGAGTATATATCACCTGTATACCAAGTTCTCGACATTTTGCGGTGAACTCAACAAGTTTTGGTACCATTTTTCTCCCCATCTCGCAATAGAGTGGGAAACCTTCTGATGCAAAATCGTGTTGCATATCAACAACCATAAGGCAAGTTTTACTCGGTTCAAGTCTTTCTATTTTCATATAAACCATCCCTTCCTCTGTAAACACAAACCATAATAAAACAGTGTCTACAGTATCAATAAAGCTAATTATTTTTCATCTGTTGAGTTGATATCCTAAAAGAGAGTTATTCGGATCTTTCGCTATATAGTTTATTTGCAAAGGCTAAAGCTTCGCTCTCCTCTTTTTCTGTAAACTTTGGATATGGTCCTTTTTGCATAAGGTTGTACATAGCAGAGATACTCCCTTTAATAGCAGACATAACAGGGTCATCACCCTCGCATCTTGCAACAAGTACACCTGCAGTTGAAGTGTTGCCACAACCGGTAACATCAACGATATCAATATCAGGAGTTATTGTTGCAGGTACGAGCCACGACTCACCCTTAGAAATAACATGCATTCCTCTTGAACCCATTCGAAGAAGCGTTATATCCATATCGAGCCCTTTTAGCGTCTTTAGAAGCTCTTCTTCGGTATCAACACCAAAAATCTCTTTACCCTCAGCTAAATTGAATGATGCCATATCTATTTTTTTGCAAAGCTCAATTGTTGCATCGTGGTCCTCAAATTTCGTATGAGAGCTGTTTGGCTCCCACATAATTTTAATACCTTTTTTCTCTCTTAGCGAAAACAGTTCTTCCCAAATTCCATTTGGTGCAAACGGTGGGGCGGGGGAGCAGATATATATTCCCTTCGTATCCTCCCGTGCAAGTTGCGCAACATCTTCACCATGTGGACGCCAAAACTCTGCGTCTTTCCAGCTGCGGGTGAAAAAATATCCATCGCTAAAATTCATGCTCTCATCGTACTTGATAACGCAGTAGGGCGTTTCTTCAGATACGATTTTTATACCACTTCTGTCGATATTATTATCATCAAACCAGGGGTTATATTTCTCGTAGAAATCTTCTCCAACCCTTGCATGAAAGCAGATGCTATCTGTCCATGGTCTCATTCCGCTCCATCCATACATTGGTATACCGCCGATATTCATCTCCATTTCGCTTTTGCCGCTGTATAAAATTCCATCGAGCTGATTTAGTCCAAGCACTATATATTTCACTTGAAAACACCCCTATTTCTCTAAAATCATCGCAACAGGAACAAACGATAATAATCCTACAAGCCATCTATTTGCGGTTGGGAGTTGTGCTATGTCGTAGTCCGCTATCATAAGTCTATCATCGGTTATAACAAGGAATTTCCTTTTTATACCTTTAACATATTTTAGCGTTCTAATTGCTCTGTCAAATGCAGGGTTGTCTTTTGTTACAAAGTATAGACAGATAGGGTCTTCTGGGTTTAGCTGCAGATAGTTTACATGCAACCAATCCTCAACCTCTTCTATTGTTGTTACAAGGCCTTTAGCTTTATAGCAGAGTATCCTTGAAAAATATCCGCCGCCATAATCAGGTCCTGAAGAAATCACCTCACCTGTTTTGCCATCAGCAAAAATCTCTGCTGCTTTATCTGTTGCGGTTATTAGAGAATCAAGCAGTTCACTGAATTTATTCATATAATCATAAATCTCTTGGAAATCGCTGTCTCCACCAATTTTTTTAGCGAGCAGTATCATCGAGAGCAGTCCTGTGAAATATCTATCGTAATCTCCATCTGTTTTTATATCTTTTAGCGTTTCAATAGTCTTTATCGAACCAAAACAATCAGCATCTTTTATCTGCGGGGTTATTATAAGAGTCTTTTCATCTATAGGTTGGATTCCCATGAAATTAATAAGACCTATCTCGGTGCTTACCTCAATTCTCATAGGTGAAATACCGCTATATTTCACAAAAGCTTCTCTCGCTGAATGAGCAACAGCATAATCTATCCCTTTTCCAACAAGAATTATTCTGTCAAAGCCACAAGGTGACTCCATCTTTTGATAAATACTTGGTATTATTTCCTCTATTTTTTCTATTTTTTCTTTCACAAAATTAACAATCATCTATAACCCCTCCTTATATCACTATTGTGAGCGGCTGGTCGGTAATTGCATCGCCTATCTCAGCTTGTAGATTAATTATATAGTAGTCGTTGTCGCCACCATATCTATAAAAGGTAGCGCCACGCATCCTGCTTATATATCCGAAGATATTACCGAGCGGTGAGTACTGCATAAGCACCTTTCCAAATGGGAGCTCACAACTTGGTATAACAAAAACCTCAGCGTCTTTATTAAAGTCGGTGGCTTCACCATCGGTTATAACTATAACTGGTCTGCCAACTTCTATCATCTCATCGACAACTTTAACCGTCTTTTCATAACCTTTATTATCTTTATCAACTATAACAACAGTTCCAATGCTCTCAGGATTTTTTGCATATTTGCAAATTTCCGACCAGTTATCGGTATTTTCATATGTTGCAACATCGCCAAAAGCCTCAACGACCTTCGCCGCACCAAACCATCCGTTTGCAAACTCATAACCCGATGATACAACTTCATACCTTGTGAACGGCTCCCATTTTAGACTAAGCTCCCACATTCTATCATCTATATCGTCCATCAGTTTATTATCAAATTTTTGAGCATATGAAATCAATGTCTGGCGATACCCTTCAGCTGTCGCCTCATCGTAGTTCCCGTGCAATCTACCCATACGAATAGCAAGCATCATCAAGGTGAACATCGTGCTAAAATAAGAGCGTTGACAAGGCGCATGTTCGGTATACTGTCCGCACTCAAATACAGGCATCTCGATATGGAGTGAGTAGTCGCATTTTTTCTCAAGAAGAGAATCCTTAACTTTGAAGTTTACAATCGCAACAGTTGTTGAGTTGTTAGCAAGCCTGTTAATCCTCTCTGCCGCCTCAAGCACTCTTGATGTCTTGCCTCTGCTTGAAATACCAAAAAATATGCAATCATCTAAATCCTCAGTGGCAAAATGTCTTGATACTTCGATAGCAGGTACGCCAAACATAGGTATACCTACAAGTTTCTCGAAAATTTGCTTTGCTGAGTATGCTGCGCAATATGAATCACCACAACCCGCCGCGATAATTTTTTTCGCTTTTAGCAGAATTTCATCAGGTAATTCATCTGCAATTCTTTTTGCATTGAGCGCAAAAACCTCGCCTGCAAACTTTTGTAGGTCATAGCTCTCAAGTCTCATAGCATTGTTAAAATCGTTTTTATTCAACTTTAATCACCCCTTCAATTCCTTATTATACATTAAATATTACATATTTGAACAAGAAATATTATCTTTCAATGACGAAATTTTAACTATTTCTTTGTCTAAGTTAGACAAATGTAACTAACCATTATTCTTTTAATTATTGTTTTTATCAATTATTTTTAGCAAATCTTATTAAATAGTAATTTGCATTACGCTTAACAAGCTCAGTAAAATATTGTGTAAAAAACGATTAGATGTATGAAGGAGCGAAAAGGAAATATCATTGAAAATGAAAAAAATCACAGCTTTACTTGCGGCATCACCAACATTACAGGGCGGCAGTGTACGGTTTTGCTGTTTAGTGCATAAAAAAACTTGCTGCAAAAGCAGTAAGTTTTTTGGAATAAATAGCCATAAAGGCATGAAAAAACGCTGATATTATACGGTTTTACAGCGATAAGCAATGTTGGAAATAAAGAAAGCCAGAAATGATACTAAACTTTTAGCGAAAATTAAAAAAAATACAAGTCAATAGGCAAAAAAACACGCCTTAAACCTAAGTTTTTTTAAAGTGAAACACTACCCATTATTAAATTCTGTGCAACGTGATAGCCAAGATATCCAATTGACATTTCATAAATATAAATGCTATAATTTATTTTGTATATTTATGTGATACGAAGAATATAAAAATGAGATTTCTGAAACTGGTTGACGAGCATTGGTAGTTTTTTGTTTTTTCGCTATTTGCTAATATAAGGGTTATTTATAATTATTTTAAGTATCGGAGGAAAGAGATGAAAAAAAGGAGATTTATCGGGGGTTTATTAGCATTTGCTATGCTTATCGGTGTTTTACCGCACACTGTTTTTGCGGCAGATGCGGCTTTGCCCACCATTAGCGGCTCTTTAATTTATGCAAACGGCACGGCGGTTATCATTGCAGAAGAAGATAGCGGCACCACAGTTTATATAGACGCTAACAGCGATGGTGTTTTAGACGCAGGCGAGCTATCCCTTGCAGATGCCGGTATAACAGATGCACCCGCAGACGGAGCTGACTTAAGCGCTTGGACAATTAACGGCGGATATCAAAACACTGCACTTGATGGCGGCACAAAAATCACCATGACGGGCGGTAATGTCAAAACTATACGCGGTGGTGGAAGTATTCCTGCCGCAACTGTAGTAAACACAAATGTTTTGATAAGCGGCGGCACGGTAGGCACTGTTTACGGTGGTGGATATGAGGGTAATGTAACAGGCACTGCAAACGTTGAAATATCCGGCACTGCCAACATCACATACGATGTTTACGGCGGCAGCGAACTTTCCTCAGGCACTTCAAACGCCACCATGGTGAAAATATCCGGCGGTACGGTAAGCAGAAACGTATACGGTGGTGGAAGCAACGGTGCCGTCACCACTGCAAACGTAGATATATCCGGCGGCATGGTATACGAAGACGTTTTTGGTGGTGGATATAGCGGTGCCGTCACCACTGCAAACGTAACTATTTCGGGCGGAGTTGTTGGTTATGATGAGTCAAAGGACTATGTATACGCCGCAGGCTATACTTCTTCTGCATCTGTAGTTGATGCTACCATAAGCATAACTGGCGGCACTGTAAGGCACATAGTCGCCGAAGGATTTTACGGCAATGTTACAAACAGTGTGGCTATAACAGTTACAGGCGGCACTGTACTGAATAGTGTCAATACCGAAGTGAACAGCAGCATCACAAAATCAGTCACTGTGGGTGGTAGTGTAAAAATAGGTAATGCAGCAAAAGACAATTCCGGAATAATTATTTACGGCCCAGGCGAGGATGGAATAGAAACATTTAAAATAGAGCCTGCTTTAACCGCAGATGCCAAAATTTATGTTAGAGGAAGATCTTACAATTCAGTGCTTACAGCCGGGGAGACGGTAGCTACCGATGCTGTGGCCACCGATGTGCAGTATATCGAGGTTTCAAACAACCTAAACAATTTAAGCGCATATTTTGATGCCGCTACAAACGAGATTAAACTCGGCACAAAACCAGAAATCACACTAAACCCTGCGGCCGAGATAACATATGTGAAAGATGCTACAAGGCAAACTCCGATAGAGGTGGCTTCAAGCACGGCGGGCGCAACCTTTCAGTGGTATAGCAATACACTAAACAATAACACAGGCGGCACACCGATACTAGGTGCAACGAGTCACGAATATCTGCCCGATGCAGCAACCACGGGCACAACATACTATTATTGTGTCATCACAGACCCTGCAACCGGCCTTAGCGCACCCACCAATACATCAAAGGTGGATATAGAAGAGATTGCTATCATCGATGGCGATAACAGAACGGTGACCAGAGGACAAGCCCACACATTTACCTCGAATGATGCTTACACGATAGGCAGTGAGACACCGCCTATAACTGTTTATTTAGGCGCCTTCGCGATTGATGCAAGCAACTACACCAAAAGAGAGGGTAGTATAATAGTAACGCTAAGTAGCGCATACACAAATACGCTATCACTTGGCGAACATACTCTTTCTATAATGAGTGCAAATGGCACAGCAACAACAACTATTAATGTTGTAGCAGCACCTGTCACCCCAGTACCAACAAACCCTGTAATTTCACCAGATACAGGTGTTTACAACTAGATACTAATTAATAATAAAACCGCACCTATCAAAACAGATAGCGTGCGGTTTTGTTTTGACGCACAAAAAACCATAAAAGGCATGATAAACACAAAAAAAGATACCGAGCGGAATGTTATCTGCCAATTTAACCGATAGCTTGACAGTCAAAGGTAAC
>CAYJGN010000052.1:0-12779 GCA_964369635.1 uncultured Oscillospiraceae bacterium | reverse complement strand
AGAGAACATTCCCAGATAGAGCGGAAGCACTATTCGAGGATGCGAAGAAGAATGCGGCAGCGAAATATCAATACCTACTTCGCTATGCAAAACTTTTCGACACTGCTGAGTAATTAAATATTTTCACAGCGCTATGCTGTGTGATAAAAGAAAAACGCACCTTCGGGTGCGTTTTTTGTTTGAAATTTTAGGTTGGGGAAGTAACTCGGGTGCGGGTTTTTTGTAAGATTGTAATTACTTCTCAAACTTTATAATATAAGGCCCTAAGTTTATGATTAGTTTATTATCCTCTATTGTGCAGGGCATTGCTATTTCAGTATCAGTCATGCCTGCTGCAATAAGTTTTTCGTAATCTTCATCGGGGATAAGTCCAAGCCCTTCTTCTGTTTCTATCCATCTGCCTGTTACATCTGTGTTTTCAAAGATATCAAAACTGCCATCTTCTCTTATCTCTGCAAAAAATTGTGGTAAAATTTCCCGAAACTCTGGCACAAGCTCTCCTTTTTCATCGAGGATTTTTCCGCCTAAACTCATATCGACTAAAATAAAATCGCAACCAGTCCATTTTCCTATGTATGCTGAACTTTCCATAAAATTGCCGCCTTTCGTATAAAATAATTAATTTTCTATTCTATATTATCAGATTAATAATTTTTTTTAATGTGCTATTCGGCACATTTATTAATAATTGCACTGTATAATATGTCCTAAATGTAAACAATAATTTGTGTAAGTTGACAAAATGGCGACAAAATGCTATACTAATTAAAATGTTTTAAGTAAAATTATTTAATTAAAAAAATTGTATTTTTTATATGGAGGAAGTATGTTAAAAGAGGTATGTGAGGTTATAGCAGAGACGATAAACTGCGATATTGATAGTCTCTGCGAAAATACGAAACTGCATGAGGATATAGGAATTGATAGTCTTGACGCGGTTGAGCTTAATATGGCGCTTGAAGAAAAGTTTGATATTTCGATAAGCGATGAAGAGCTTGCAGAGCTTAAAACTGTTTCGGATGTAGTATCTATAGTTTTAGCAAAACAAAACTAAAGCTATTAAGTTCGTTTTTAGCTGAAGTTTATTCTGTGGTATTTAGGATAAAATTTTTAGTAAGTAAATCTATATTGAGTTATTAGTTTACTTGATTTTGCAAAAATAGTTTTGAATTATCCCGATTTTTTGGGATTTTTATATGTAAGCCGTATTGAGCGGCGGAATGGAGATAGTAATGTCTAAAATTGATGTTTTGAAATTAGCGGAGTTTTTTGAGAAAAGCAGTATTGCTCGAATTGAATATAAAATAGAGGATGAAAAACTTGTCCTTGAAAAAGCTGAAGCGTTTGCACCAAAAGCTACGAGCTTTATGCCGATGCCGGCCACTATGCCGACGGCTCCCGCTATGGCTGCGCCAAGCGACGCCAAGACTGCACCAGCTGCAGAAAACAGCAACACAACAAAGGTGCGTGCGCCACTTGTCGGTGTTTACTATGCAGCAGCTGCGCCCGGTGAGAAACCTTTTGTTTCGGTTGGTGATACCGTTTCAAAAGGTCAGGTATTATGTCTGCTTGAGGCTATGAAGATGATGAACGAGGTTGTTTCACCGATAGATGGCGTTATTAAGAATATCGCCTGCACAAACGAGGCGGTTGTTGCCTTTGATGACCTGCTTTTTGAGGTGGAATAATGCTTAAAAGAGTATTAGTTGCGAACAGAGGTGAGATTGCTGTTCGGATAATTCGCGCTTGCAGAGAGCTTAATATTGAAACGGTTGCTATTTATTCAACTGCCGATAAAGATGCTCTGCATGTTCTAACTGCTACCTATGCTGTCTGCGTAGGTCCCCCGAAATCGGCGGATAGCTACCTTAACATAAACAATATTATTACAGCGGCACTAACAACAGGGTGCGATGGCGTTCACCCAGGATATGGATTTTTATCGGAGAATTCTGATTTTGCAAGACTTTGCGAGAAGAACGGACTTCGTTTTATAGGTCCTTCTGCCGATACAATTGATAATATGGGAAACAAAGCTCGTGCAAGGGCTTTAATGAAAGAAGCGGGCGTTGCAACTCCTCCGGGCTCTGATGGCATTTTATCTTCAGTTGAAGAGGCGACAGAGCTTGCAGAGCAAATTGGCTACCCTGTACTGCTAAAGGCTCGAAGTGGCGGTGGCGGTCGTGGTATTCGTGTTGTTACCTGTAGAGAAGAGGTGCTACCGAACTACCAGTCGGCTTCTTTAGAAGCTCAAAACTGCTTTGCAGACGATGGCCTTTATCTTGAGAAGTTTATCGAGTCGCCAAAACATATAGAGTTTCAGATTTTGGCTGACAATTATGGAAATATCTTCCACCTCGGAGAGAGGGACTGCTCTGTTCAAAGAAGAGGGCAAAAACTGCTTGAGGAAGCCCCCTCACCAGCTCTTTCAAAGGAGCTTCGAGAGGCAATGGGAGCAGCAGCAATTAAAGCAGCAAAAGCTGCGAACTATACAAATGCCGGAACGATAGAGTTTATCCTTGATAAGAGCGGTGAGTTTTATTTTATCGAGATGAACACCCGAATTCAGGTTGAGCATCCAGTTACCGAGATGATAACGGGAATAGATATAGTTAAAGAGCAGCTTCGTGTTGCTTCAAATCTACCGCTAAGCTTCAAAGAGGTGACCTTTAAAGGGCATGCTATCGAATGCCGTATAAATGCCGAGAATGTTCATAAAGATTTTGCACCATGTGCTGGAAAATTTGAGTTTGTTCAGTTTGCCGGTGGAAATGGTGTTCGCATAGACAGCGGTGTTTACAATGGAATGACACTCCAACCGTTCTACGACTCGATGATTGCAAAGATAATAGTGCACGGGGAAAACCGCCTTGCCGCTATTCGCAAGATGAGAAGAGCGCTTGAGGAAACTATTATTTCAGGGGTAGACACGACTATTGATTTTCAGCACCTATTAATGTACAACAAAAAAATTCTGCGCGGCGACTATGACACAAGCTTTATAGCTGAGCAGATAGATGAAATTTTAAACGCTTACAAAAGGGCAAGTGATAAATAATGAATCCATTTAATCGAAAAAAAGAATTTTTAAATAATTTAAAGACGCTAAGGCCAACAGCTTCAGAGCAAACTGGCGGCTCAAAAAAACTAAACTGCAAAAAGTGCGGCACCGAGCTTGATTCAAAACAGCTCGTTGAAAACAGAAGTATCTGTTTTCATTGTGGGTATTATTTCCCGATGTCTGCAAGGCGCAGAATTGATAGTGTATTTGATGAAAAGGCCTACAAAAGGATTTTTGAGGAGATAGGAACTACCGACCCTTTAAATTTTCCGGGCTACAAAGAGAAAATTTCGGGACTCAAGGAGAAAACGGGACTTTCTGAATCGGTCGTTTGCGCTACTGGGAATATCGGCGGTGTCAGAGCATGCGTTATAGCGATGGATACAAGATTTTTAATGGGGTCACTCGCAGCGGCAACAGGTGAGAAGATAGCGCTTACATTTGAGTATGCAACAAAGAGAGGGCTTCCCGTTATAATATTTAACGCATCTGGTGGTGCTCGTATGCAAGAGGGGATTTTCTCGCTCTTTCAGATGGCAAAAACCTCCTTTGCACTAAGGGCGCACAGTGAGCGTGGGCTTTTATACCTAAGCGTTATGACAAACCCAACAACAGGTGGAGTTACCGCGAGTTACGCTTCCCTTGGCGATATTATAATAGCCGAGCCAAATGCGCTTATCGGATTTGCGGGCCCTCGTGTTATCGAGCAGACGATTAAGCAAAAACTGCCAGAGGGATTTCAAAGCGCTGAGTTTGTGCAGGAATGCGGGTTTGTTGATATGATAGTCGAGCGGGCTGAGATGAAAGAGACTATTGAAAAAATATTAAAGATGCATAGTAGGAAACAGTGATATGAATAGTAATTTAACGGCGGCGCAGAGGGTTATTATCGCAAGAGACCCGAAACGCCCAAACATTGATGATTATATAGAGCGACTTTTTGAGGATTTTATTCCGCTTGCAGGTGACAGAGCCTATAAAGAAGATGAGAGTATTCTCGGCGGAATTGCAATGTATAAGGGTGTACCAGTGACGGTTATAGGACATCGCAAGGGAAAAACCCTTGAAGAGAATGTCCGCTATAACTTCGGTATGACAAATCCAGCGGGGTATAGAAAAGCACAGCGGCTTATGCGTCAGGCGGAGAAGTTTCGCCGCCCTATCATAACATTTGTCGATACCCCAGGAGCCTACCCCGGTCTTGAAGCGGAACAGCATGGACAGGGTGAAGCTATTGCTTCCTCACTAACGCTGCTATCAGAGCTTACCGTTCCTGTTATCTCGATCATAACAGGTGAGGGCGGGAGCGGTGGGGCGCTTGCCCTTGCTGCTGCAAACAGAATTCTAATGCTTGAAAACGCTGTTTTCTCGGTGCTGTCACCAGAGGGGTTTGCATCTATTCTTTGGAAAGATGCATCAAGATGGCAAGAGGCGGCGGAGATTATGAAACTAACTGCTTACGACTTAAAGCAGTTTGGGATAGCCGATACGATTATAAAAGAGATGATTAAAAAAGAAGGTATAGATACAGCGAAACTCTTCTTTGCCCTTGATAGAGCAATCTCAGACCACTTACGTGAATTAAAAGGGCATAAAGGCGATTGGCTAAAGGCTGATAGGTATAAAAAGATGCGTGAAATCGGTAGAAAGTTAGAGGTTATATAGTGGGGATAAAGGTTGTATCAACTGGTGTTGGAGTTGCGAATAAAGTTTTCACCAATGCCGATTTTGAGAAAATTCTCGATACCTCTGATGAATGGATAACAACAAGAACAGGGATAGAGGAGCGCAGATTTATAGATGATGGACAGAGCAATGAAACGCTCGCAACCGATGCCGCGAAGATGGCGATGGAGAAAAGCGGCATTGATATAGCGGATGTTGCGATAGTTATAGCCGCAACATTTTCCCCGTCAACTCATATGCCATCTCTTGCGAGTAGAGTTGCAAAAAATATAGGGTTTTTAGAAGAGAGTGTTGTTTTTGATTTAAATACCGCTTGCACTGGATTTGTAACAGCGCTAAATGTTGCCCATTCGATGCTTGCAGATATGAAAGATAAATATGCTTTGGTGCTTGGCAGTGAAGTTTTATCGAAGTTTATAAATTTTGAGGATAGGGGAACAGCTGTTTTATTTGGAGATGGTGCTGGTGCCGCCCTCATAAAAAGAGATGATAGCCTCGACTACTGCTATATATCGGGTTATCTGCACGATGATAAAAACGTTTTGCGTACCGATGAAGAGAGCGGACTTATTGCAATGGACGGCAAACAAGTATTTCGTTTTGCAACAGAAAAGATGAACTATTCGATAAATGAAATACTAAAAAGAAGCAATTTAACCGCCGATGACATTGATTTGTTTATTCCGCATCAGGCGAATAAGAGGATAATTGACCACGTTGTCAAAAAGCAGAAAATAGATGAATCGAAATTTGCTATAACACTTAATAAATTTGGAAATACATCTGCCGCCTCAATTCCTATGACCCTTGCGCTGCAAGAGAATATTAAAGGCAAAAAGATGATTTGCGTCGGATTTGGCGGAGGACTTACCTACGGCGCTATACTAATAAACGGATAAAGGGAGATTTTTATGAAGCTAAATGAGATTTTAGGAACAAAATACCCATATATTGCGGGTGCGATGGCGAATATTTCAACGGCGGAGTTCGTGGCGGCGGTTGTTAATAACGGTGCTATGGCGGTTATTGCAACAGCAACTATGACCCCAGATCAAGTACGTCTGCAGATAGCAAAATGCAGAAGTTTAACTGATAAGCCTTTTGGTATAAACCTTATGCTTATGAATCCTCATATAGATGAAATAGCAGATATTATTATCGAAGAAGGAATTAAGTTTATAACAACCGGTGCTGGAAGTCCCGGTAAATATATGGCGAAATGGAAAGAGGCTGGGATAACTGTTTTTCCAGTTGTTCCGTCCGTTGCACTTGCTAAGAGAATGGAAAAAAGCGGAGCTGATGGCATAATCGCAGAGGGAACAGAGAGCGGTGGACACGTTGGCGAAACAACAACGATGGCGCTAATACCTCAGGTTGTAGCGGCGGTTAATATTCCTGTTGTTGCGGCGGGTGGAATTGCAAGTGGCAGACAGATGCTTGCGGCGGAAATTCTCGGTGCAACTGGTGTTCAGATAGGAACAGTTCTACTAACAAGCGATGAGTGCCCAGTGCATCAAAACTACAAAGAGGCGGTTGTCAAAGCAAAAGATACCGATACAGTTGTAACAGGTAGAGCTTCTGGTGTTCCTGTTCGTGTTCTTAAAAATCAGATGACACGTGAGCATATAAAACTTGAGCAGAGCGGTGCTGATAAGATGGAACTTGAGAAAATGACCCTTGGAGCGCTTCGTCGCGCTGTCCACGAGGGGGATACTTCAAGAGGTAGTGTTATGGCAGGTCAGGTTGCTGGCATGGCTTGTGAGATAAAGCCAGTTGGCGAGATTTTTGAGGATTTAATGGCTGAATATAATGCTATAAAGAGCGATATAAAGTCTGGTAAAATATAAAAATTACGGGAGTTATTATGAAGATTGCATTTGTCTATTCGGGACAAGGGAGCCAAAAGGTCGGTATGGGTGCTGATTTATATCAAAACAGCGAAATATTTAAAGAGGCTTTTGACCTACTTGCGCCCGAGAAAAGAGAGATTGCCTTTAATGGAGAGCAAGAGATTTTATCTAAAACTATAAATACTCAAGGGATAATGACTGCTTTTTGCGTCGGCGTCACTGAGATGTTGCGCGATAAGGGTATTGAGCCTGTTGCATCAATGGGACTTAGCCTTGGTGAATATTCAGCGCTCTATGCGGCAGGTGTTTTCCTGAAAAAACAGGTAGTTGACATAATAAACTTTCGAGCAGAGCAGATGACCAAAGCGGCGGCTGGAATAGAATGCAAGATGGCGGCTATTTTAGGCCTTGAAAGTAAGAAAATCGAAGAGTGTTGCAATGCGGCAAGCGATATTGGTATAGTTGCAGTTGCGAATAGAAACTGCCCGGGACAGATAGTTATTTCAGGTGAGCGAGCGGCAGTCCTGCGAGCGGCAGAGCTTTGTAAAGAAGCTGGTGCAAAAAGAGCGGTTTTTCTCGATACCGAGGGCGCTTTCCATACAGAGGTTATGGAGCCCGCTTATTTAGCGCTATCAGATAGATTTAAAAGCGAGCAGTTTAATGCACCGAAAATACCTGTAATATTAAATGCCGTTGCAAGAGAGCCGAGGGACACAGACGAGCTAAAAGAGCTACTTGCAAAACAGGTTAAAAGTCAGGTGAATTTTGAGCAGTCGATAAATTATCTAAAAGATCTTGGTGTTGATACAGTTATTGAAATCGGTCAGGGGAAAACTCTCTGCGGTTTTATTAAAAAGACTGTTTCGGATATAACCCTATATAATATAGAAGATATGACGAGCTTTGAGCAAACTTTAAGTAAAATACGAGAAGAGGGAGCATAAGATGAAAAACAAAACAGCTATTGTAACAGGCGGTGGCAAGGGTATAGGCAGAGCGGTTTGTCTGGCTCTTGCAAAGCAAGGTGTTAACCTTATAATAAACTATGCTTCAAGTGAGAGCGCAGCAGAGCAGACTGCAAACGAGTGCAAAGAAATGGGAGTTTTAGCTATAACTGTTAAAGCCGATGTTTCAAAAGCTGATGACTGCAAACTCCTTGCAGATACCGCTGTAAAAGAATTTGGCAGTATTGATATACTTGTGAATAATGCAGGGATAACAAAGGATAATCTTCTAATGCGGATGTCGGAAGAGGATTTTGATGCGGTTATTGATATAAATCTCAAAGGCGCGTTTAATATGACAAAAGCGGTAACAAGGACGATGATGAAACAGCGCAGCGGCAGAATTATCAATATGTCGAGCGTGGTGGGGCTACTTGGAAACGCAGGTCAGACGAACTACTGCGCATCAAAAGCGGGGCTTATCGGAATGACAAAGGCTTTTGCAAAAGAGATTGCAAGCCGAAATGTAACGGTTAATGCGATAGCGCCTGGATTTATCATCTCAGATATGACTGACAGTTTATCTGATGAGATAAAAGATAAAATGAAAGAGCAAATCCCACTCTCTGATTTCGGAACAGGTGCTGATATTGCAGCGGCAGTTGTATTCCTTGCTTCAGAGGGCGCGAGATATATAACAGGGCAGACGCTGTCAGTAGATGGCGGAATGTCTATGAGATAAGGAGAGTATCATGAAAAGAAGAGTTGTTATAACGGGCATGGGGGCGGTAAGCCCTATCGGAAATACTGTTCCTGAGATGTTTGAAAACGCTAAAAACGGCGTCTGCGGAATAGATTTCACAACAAAATTTAATACCGAGAACCAGAAAGTTAAAATCTCAGCAGAGGTCAAAAACCTTGAGATGGAGAAATTCGTCGATAAGAAAAACCAGAGAAGATATGCAAAGTTTACTCAGTTTGCGCTTGTGGCGTCGCAGGAAGCTGTCGAGCAGAGCGGAATAACCGCTGAAAACACCAATCTTGACGATTGTATCGTAAACATTGCGAGCGGTATCGGCGGACTTGAAAATATAGAAATTGAGCAGACAAAAGGACTTGAGAAAGGGTTTGATAGAGTTTCTCCTTTCTTTATCCCTATGTCTATTATAAATATGGCGGCGGGTGCTGTTGCTATTAAATACGGATTTAAGGGCAGCTGTACAAGCGTTGTAACTGCTTGCGCATCAGCTACAAATGCAATTGGCGATTCATTTCGCGCTATTCGCGATGGCTATGCAACAGTTGCGGTAACAGGTGGCTGCGAGGCTACTATAACACCTCTTGGTATAGGTGGTTTTACAACGATAAAAGCGCTTTGCGAGACAAACGATCCGAAGAGAGCTTCAATTCCATTTGACAAAGAAAGAAGCGGATTTGTTATGGGTGAAGGCGCTGGAATTATTATTCTTGAAGAGTATGAGCATGCGGTTGCAAGAGGAGCTGAAATTTTAGGTGAAGTTGTTGGGTATGGCTCAACATGCGATGCATTCCATATGACTGCTCCATCAGAAGATGGAAGTGGGGCTGCAAAGGCTATAACTGCTGCTATAAAAGACGCAGATATCGCTCCCTCTGATGTTGGATACCTAAACGCTCATGCAACTTCAACTCCAATGAACGATAAATGCGAAACAATGTCTGTCAAGCTTGCGTTTGGTGAGCATGCTCCGAACGTACTCGTATCGGGAACAAAGTCGATGACGGGACATCTGCTCGGTGCGGCTGGCGGAGTTGAAGGTATTATGACAGCGCTGTCGCTTAAAGAAGGTGTTGCACTGCCAACTATCGGATATCAGGTGGAAGATCCTGAGTGCGATTTGAATGTTGTTAAAAATACAAAAAAAGAGATGGACTGCGAATATGGAATGTCAACTTCGCTCGGATTTGGCGGACATAATGCAGTACTTATATTTAAGAAGGTGTAATGATGGAGCTTGGTATTAAAGAGATAGAGGCAATAATTCCGCACAGATATCCATTTCTTCTTGTTGATAAAGTTACTGAACTTGTACCGGGTATTTCAGCGACAGGAATTAAAAATACAACAGCGACAGAATATTTCTATCAGGGCCATTTTCCAAATTATCCTGTAATGCCGGGTGTGCTTGTTATTGAAGCACTTGCGCAGATAGGTGCTATTGCGATGCTCTCTCTGCCTGAAAATAAGGGCAAAACAGCTCTATTTGGTGGAATAAAAAATGCAAGATTTAAGAGACAGGTAGTTCCTGGAGACCAGCTTATCTTAACTTGTGAAATAAAAAAATGCAGAGGAAGAGTTGGTTTTGGGTCGGTTAAAGCAACAGTTGATGGAAAAGTTGCTTGTATGGGCGAAATTTCATTTGCAATAATTGATTAGCAGATGGTTAAAGAGTGGTATTATATAATGTTAGAGAGATATTTTTCTGAAATATATACGAAATTTAAATTGAAGTTTTATAGAACGGTTTTTGCGCAATTTGAGAAGAGGGAGGCGAGTCTCTCTGTTGTTGAAACATTTTGCGTTGAAGTTATCTATGCGCTAAATCGCCCGACGATAAAGGAATTTGCTGATTTTGCTCAGATTTCTTCGCCAAATGCAACTTATAAGGTAAATAGCCTTATTAAAAAAGGCTATATAAAAAAGGTGCAAAATCAGGGCGATAAGAGAGAGTTTTATCTTGAGGTTACCGATAAATATCTCAATTATATTGGGATCACCTATGATTATATTGAGGTGGTTGTTGATAGAATGCGCAAAAGACTATCGGATATTGATCAAGATAAACTTGAGCAGATAATGCAGATTATATCTGAAGAGCTTATGCCAGAAGTGACTATAAAATCATCAAGCGAATCAGATGAGAAATAAAATGCATTTATGCGGTATGGCAGTTATTGGATATTGCTGGGATATATTGTACTAAACAATGGATGTTAAACAAGTTATCCGATATAATTTAACCAAATTATCTAATAATGAATTCTGTACTTTATCTATTAATACTATTGAATAACTGTGTTTATAAATATATAATGTTATTAATAACATTTAAATTAAATTGGGGGTATTATTATGGACCAGCAAAGAGTTGACATGTATATGATGGGGAATGCAAAATATTTTCCCGCAGAAAAGGTTATGTATCTTAAGGATAAGCTAATTTATCTGGATGAATCAAGGTTTTCGATGTTATCAACAGTGGAATTAAAAGATCCAAACACCTTAATGCTTATATCTATTTTCCTTGGCTCTCTTGGTATTGATAGATTTATGCTTGGCGATACTGGAATGGGAATTCTAAAGCTTCTAACTTTTGGTGGATGCGGTATCCTAACGATTATAGATTGGTTCACTGTTTCAAAGAGAACTAAAGAGCTGAATTTCAATAACATAATGACTCTAATCTAAATGACAATCAATAAAAAAATATTACTTAATCATTTAGTTATATTTTTAGTTGTAGCTGCGATTTTATTAGTTTATGAGTTTACCGATTTCGGTTGTCCGATAAATGTTTTTCTGGGATTTGATTGTCCGACTTGTAGGATAACAAGAGCTGTTTATGCTTTGCTCCGACTCGATTTTAAAGGGTATTTTGCAATAAATTTTATGGCAGTGCCTGTGATTTTATCGGTTTGGTTTTTCATACATAGAAATTTATTTAAATATAGCAAACAGATAGCTTATCTAACGCTCGGGATTGTTCTATTAAACTTCGTGCTTTATATTTTGGATATCATATCTATAAACAGCAGTTGGCGACAGATAATCGGTTAAAATTAAAAAATAAATAAAAATAGCAAATAGGGATGTGGATATATAATCCGCATCCCTATCATATTGCCGAATTTTGCCGACTTATAGTATAATTTGCGAAATATTTACTATAAGTATTTTTTGAAATTCTCAAGACTGCTTTCTTCGAAGTCGAGAAGGCGGGTAGCGAGGGATAGAACCACAGGAGAACCGTCGTAATCATTGATTTTCTTTTGGATATCAATTATCCCCATATTGCTCCCTTGCATCATCATATCAGCGAGGTGGGAGGGTTCTTTATTTGTGAGGGTTTGCATATTCATCATAAGACTTGTCCCCATCTTTGCAATCGGATTAATCTGACGAACCTCGAATCCCAAACGCTGAAGTTCGGTAGTTGCTTCATTTAGTATGCCCTTGTAATGGCTTTCTTGTGAATGCAGAAGATCCATAAACTCGGGATTTTGGCAGATGGTCATAAGCTCGGCGGTCGATTGGGCTCCCATCTGAGCGTTTTCTGCGATAAACTGCAACATTTCTTTTGTGTCAACCATAACTTTGCTCCTTTCACTATACTAATTTATCTTTAACAATTTTGTTAATTTAATTCAAATATATTGCAAAAAGGGAAAAATAAGGTTATAATAGGAAAAAAGGAAGGTGTCATTATGAAAGTTTTAAAAGTTATGATTAGCATGATAGTTACGGCGGTAGCAGCTGCAACGGCTGCAATATTTATCTATGAATGGTTGCAGAGTAAAAAATGTATTGAAAAGACTTACGATATGTACGGTCATGATGTCACTGAGCATGACGAAGATCTTTTTGCAAGCATCGAAGAGGATGCAAAATTAGTATAGGAAGATTAGTTATTTGCCTTATAAAAGCAACTAATAATACAAATTTTTTCTTGACAAATACAAAAATGTGTGGTAGTATTATAGAACAGAAACGACGCGGAGTGGAGCAGTTCGGTAGCTCGTCGGGCTCATAACCCGAAGGTCGTAGGTTCAAATCCTGCCTCCGCAACCAAAAAAAACAGATACCTCGTAGAGGTATCTGTTTTTTATTATAAGGAAACTTTTATGGAATCATCGACCGGGTTATGAGCCCGACGAGTGTGTTCGTTGGATGAACGACCGAGTGCCGCCGGTGGCGGATAGAGCGAAGGGAGAGAAGCGCAGACGCACAGAGAAGCTCGAAGCGACAGTGAGAGGATCGACAATGCGTCAAGAGGAGTGAAACGAAACCCGAAGGTCGTAGGCATTTTTCGTTTTAAAAAGGCTCCAGTGGAGGTTTTTTAGAAAAATGGGTGCCGAGCCTGCGAGGTGACGAGAAATCCTGCCTCCGCAACCAAAAAAAACAGATACCGCGTAGAGGTATCTGTTTTTTTATTATAAGGAAACTTTTATGGAATCATCGACCGGGTTATGAGCCCGACG
>CAYJGN010000051.1:0-13401 GCA_964369635.1 uncultured Oscillospiraceae bacterium | reverse complement strand
CGACGGGTGTGTTTTTTTGTTGGGAAAAAGGGGAAGTAAGGACTTGAAGCCTAAGAGGGCAATTTACGTTTAGAAAATGCTCCAGTGGAGCATTTTCAGGAAATTGGGCGGCGAGCCTTGGGAGCCGACGTAAAGAGGCGAAGCCAATTTGTCCTTCTGCCCCTGCCAGCAAAAGGCACACCGACGGGTGTGTTTTTTTGTTGGGAAAAAGGGGAAGTAAGGACTTGAAGCCTAAGGGTTGAGAACGCGAACGCCGCCAGTGGCGGAGGGAGAGAGCGTTCGATAGGCGCCGCCGAACAGAGCGAAATGAGCGACTGCGAATAGCGCGACAATTCGGCAAGAGGACGAGGAAAGGGAACGCCGCCTCGTCGGAATTAGCTTTTTTACACTCGAAATCATTTTGACAAATGTATTTCTAAAATGGGCGGAATTACAAGTTATTTTTACTCGGTTAAATTGACTTGCAACAAACAATATGATATACTCTTTCACAATAACTTTGAGGGGGTACAATGATGAACCATAAGGGTACGCAAACTATTAAAACAGACAGGCTAATGCTTCGAGCGTTGCAATCGGGTGATGCTCCTTCTATGTTTCAAAACTACTGCTCTGATAGTGAGGTTACAAAGTATTTGACATGGCCTGCGCATAGCACTATTGAAAGCACAGATCGTTTGCTTGAAATGTGGCTCTCGGAATATAATAAAAAAGACTGCTACCGTTGGGCGATTACTTTAAAAGACGATATTGAGAATGTTGTGGGGACTATTGATGTTGTCTCGCAAGATGCAAAAACCGATTCTGCAGAGATTGGTTATTGCATTGGGAAAAACTTTTGGGGTGGTGGAATTATGACTGAGGCTTTGTCGGCAGTTATAGGATACCTTTTTGGTGAATGTGAGTTCAAACGGGTTTTCGCAAGACATGATACGCAAAACGCTGCCTCAGGCAGAGTTATGCAGAAAAACGGGATGAAACTCGATGGAGTTCTTCGTCGGGCGGATAGGAATAATAGGGGGATAGTTGATACTGCGGTTTATAGCATCTTGATATCTGAATATACAGCTGATGCAGATAAGATTTAGATATTTTTAAGCTTTTCTTTTTTATTTTTGATTTTACTATTATTTTTCCTTAATTTTGGTCGATATAATATATAGATGATTTGAAGAGCTGTTTTAAGGAGAAATTATGAACGATTTCAGAAGAGATAAAGTTCCGGCTATCGGGATGAATGAACAGAGTGGAAAAAAGACCACTACGATTGCGAACAAGGAATATAGTGGAGGCAGTTTTGATTTGGAGGCTGCGCTCCGCGCATCACAGTTTGGTACAGGACAGGTTGAGGAGAGCTCGGAAGCCTATAAAGAGTCTGGCGGAGAGCTCATGGATGAAAAGAGCGCTTTCGCATCACTTGGGATTACGAATAATATATCACTCGAAGGAGCAGCTGTTCAAGCTGCTGCACCAACAGCGCAGGTCTCAGCACCAAAGGAGATTCGCTTAGATTCAGTATCAATTAGCAAAGAGGGAATAACAAAGTCTTCACGAAGATATGAGCATACAATTGTTATTGATCATCCGCATATATATACCGAGGCGAATTTTGTTGGAGCTGAAGAGTTTCCAAAAGATTTTGATATGCTAAATAAAAAAGCATAATCTATAAAATTAGGTTTTATGCAGTGAGTTATATTTTTTCTTGCTACTTGTTGGTAGTAACTGCTATACAATAAGATAAAGTTATTGCACATCAGAAATTTACTGCAGCTAAATAGAATAAATTATTATTTAAGTCCGTATTTATATATGGACTTATTTTTTTGCGGATATTGTTGTTTTTTGCGCACAAAATAATATGTATAGTAATTGATATATTTTACTTGTTTAGTATAACGTTTTATGATAAGATTTTAATAGCTTAACAGTTTTATATCATTTTTCTTGAAAGGTGCTGTTATAATGGATTTGTCTTATAAAAATAACGAGAGAATCGAAAAACTTGAAAAAGAGCTTCTTTTATATAAGGAGGCTTTAAACTCTGCGCCAAATCCGATTTTTATTAAAGATGAAGATGCGAAGTTTATATTTTTCAATAAAAGTTATGAGCGGTTTTTTGGTGTTAATCGTTTTGATTTAATAGGCACTACCGTTGAACAGTCGACCTATCTTGATGAAAAAAATAAGTTTAGGTATCATATTGAAGACACTGGAGCGCTTGAAAATCAGAGTGCTATAAGTTATGAAGATAAGTTTCTTCGGTGGGATGGCGAGATGGTGCCTGCCCTTTATTGGAGCAATGGTTTTAAGCTTCAAAGCGGAGAGAGGGGACTTATTGGCGAAGTTGTTGACTTAGCTAAGGTGCGAAATATTGAGAGCGAGCTTTTAAGAAGTGCTCTTGGTGAGAATGTTGATATGGCAGTTATTGGCAGTGGGGCTGATGATGTTTTGCAGTTTTATAGCACCGTGCTAAATTACTATGACGCAGAAAAAATACTGATATTTGAGTTTGACCACAATGAGCATTTAATTCAAAATGTTGCGAATTTTAGGCGTGATGGCGATAAACTGTTTAAAGAAGAGCAGTTGCCAAGCGGGAATCTTGATGGAATACGTGGAACGCTGCCGTATATTCGGGAAAATGTTGCGAGCTATGTTGAGAGGGAAAACTATATTATAGAAGATGATTTGGCGGCCGCTTTTCTTTCGGGGCTTGATAGCATAATCTATATGATTTTAATTTCAGAAGAGAGACCTGTTGGACTTATTGTTCTTGAAAATCCAAAGATAAATACAAACAAGCTTGAGATAATTCAGTCGACTGGACCTTTTGTTGTTGATGATATAAAAAAGCATAATCTCGTAGACAAAATAAAGCATATGAATTTTGTCGACAAGCTGACAGGTATTCATAATAGGGATAAATATAAAACTGTTTTGAAGAGTTTAGAAGAGGATAAACCTTATTCAATCGGTATTCTGGTTGCTGATGTGAATGGACTTGGTATTATTAATAAGCACTATGGCGAGCAGAGCGGGGACGCTGTTATTAAATATAGTGCTAATATGCTTTATGGTATTTTTAAAGACGAGGTTTATAGGATAGGCGATGATGAATTTGTTGTCCTGTCGCCGAATGTAGATTGCGAAGAATTTGATAAATCTGTGGCAGAGCTTCTCTCAAAGGTGAGAAATAATAAATACAAAAATCTTAGTTTCGGATATACTTGCGCTGAGGGTAGCTATGATTTAACTGCGAAGATTGCATATGTTAATGAGCTGCTTTTAGTTGAGAAACAGAGCTATTACAAGGAATTTAGCAGTGAAGAAGCTAAAATTTTAAACTATTCGCAGAGTATTACAAACGACCTTTTAAATGAGATTAATGAGGGGAAATTTACGATATTTCTCCAACCGCAAATCGATCTTAAAACAGGTGAAGTTGCATCGGCAGAGGCGCTTGTTCGAAAGTTTGATAATGCTTTTAATATATTATCACCACAGAGTTTTTTGCCAGCATATGAAAATGAGAAGATAATTCGCCATCTTGATTTGTTTGTTGTTGAAGAGGTTGTGAAAACCCAAGCGAGGTGGGAGAATATTGGTATTTCAATGAAGATTGCGATTAATCTGTCGCGAGTAACTCTTATGGAGCGTGATATTATTGATGAGATAGCGAATATCTGCAAAAAATATGGCGTTTCGCATAAGAATATTGAAATTGAAGTTACTGAGACTTCAAATAGGATAGATAATAGTCAGTTGCAGTCGGTCATTAAAAAAGCTATGGAAAAAGGTTTTTTGGTTTCTCTTGATGATTTTGGTTCAGAATACTCAAATCTGCTGATGATAACATCTAATGAGTTTACCCAGATAAAATTTGATAAGAGTCTTATAGATGGAATATGTACCGATCCAAAAGCTTCTACGATTGTTGAGTATGCAGTTAAAATGTGTTCGGAGCTCGGTATTAATAATATGCTGGCAGAGGGGATAGAAAGCGAGGAGCAGGCTATTCGACTGAAAGATATAAACTGCAGGTACGGGCAAGGATATTTCTTTGCAAAACCAATGACGGTAGCTGATTTTGAGAAACGATACTTTAAAGTTTAATATTTTATAAGCTGTGCGATATTTTTGCATAGCTTTTTTTATGCGTTATAGCTTAGATAAAAAATAAATCTTTAGCGAAATATTAATAGTTTTGTCGCTTATCATTTACAATTTTTTGTTAATATGATATAGTATAAAATTAATATCAAAGTTTCGGAGGTGTAGTTATGATACAACTTGGAGAAAAATTATCTGTGAGATTATCGGATATTCAAAACAAAGATGTCAAAAGTTTAATAGATAAGAGCGAGCAGTTGTTTTTGCGCGAAATTCATTTTATTGCCGATGCGATTATTAACTATCGAAAGAAGTTTGTCCTGATAGCGGGGCCGTCATCTTCGGGGAAGAGCACGACGGCAAATCTGCTTCGCGACAAGCTTATAGAAAGCGGTCGGTCGGTAGTTACCTTTTCACTCGATGATTTTTATAAGAACATTGATGATATTAAAACACTTCCAAATGGAAAAAAGGATTTAGAGGCAGTTGACAGCATTGATATCCCGTTTTTTATTGAGACGCTATCTGATATTTTAGAGGGACGAGAAATTTTTGTTCCGAAATATAACTTTAAAGAAGGACTTCGAGAGTTCTCGAGTGAAAAGATGCTTTTTGATAAAGATGCCATTTTTATTATTGAGGGTCTTCATGGGCTAAATCCTGCTGTGACGGTTGATATTATGAGTGGTAAGAATATTAAGATTTATGTCAATGTTCAGAGCAGCTATAAAGATAAAGATGGCAACGAACTTTTCAACTGCGACCATCTTCGTCTTGCAAGGAGGCTTGTTCGCGACTATTACCATAGAGGTATGAACTTTGAGAAAACTTTTTCTATTTGGCAAGAGGTTATAGATGGTGAGCTTATGTTTATCCGTCCATTTAAGGGGAGAGCTGATTATAGAATTAATTCTCTTCATCTATATGAACCGATGATTTTAAAGCCATATCTTGAGCGGATAATTAAGGATATGGATGAGAATGAAGATGCTCGTAAGATGCTTTTAAAATATAAAAATATTAAAGGGATTGACTCGGATTTGGTGCCAAGTAATTCATTGCTTTTGGAGTTTTTACCAAAAGAATAAAAAAACACAGAGTGCATATAGGTGCGCTCTGTGTTTTTTATCTTATTAAAATGATAAGGCTAAATATTTATAACAGTACCGCAATCTGCTTCTTTAAAGGTTTTGCAGTTTTTTCGAAATATTTCAAGGGCGATATCGCCTGTGCAGTGGTTTGGGTAGCATTGGGTTGTGTTTTCATCGAGGTAGGCAATGGTGTTCATAACCCGCTCTTCATCGGCAATAACAAGATGGGTGCCACCAATAAATGTGTGGACAGGTTTTTTGAAATGAGCTTTTGTCGTTTCGATAATATTCATAACCCCATTATGGCAACAGCCGCTTATAACGACAAGCCCTTTATCAGTTTCAATTACAAGAGCTATTTCATCACCAAAATCATCCTCTTGATAACGGCCGTTTAGGTAAACTTTTGAGGTGGGGTCATGGGTTTCGATAGGGTATGGGCGCAAAAATCTCGATAGAATATGTATATTTTGAAGCTTACGCTCTTCACTCGGCAGATGCTCATCTATCCCAAAGGGGGAGCAGTGTGGCATTATGAGCGGAATATTGCGCGCCCTGAGATATTTTATATCAAATGCTATACCTGTATAGGTTGTGAAACCCTCTTCATGTTTCCAAAATTTCTCTCTGAAAAAATGCTCAGAAGTTATAACGGTATACCCATGGAACTTCTGAGAAAATGGCAGAAATCCAGAGGTATGGTCATAATGGCTGTGGCTTAAGAGGAGGTAGTCGATATCTGCAAGTGAAATCCCGAGTTTTTCTGAATTTTTCATAAATAGGTCGTCGGCGCCTGTGTCGAGTAGGATTTTATGATTTTTGGTTTCAATTAGAAGAGATAGTCCGTGAGAGCAGTTTAAGCTATCGTTTTTGCACCTGTTTTCATTTAATATTGTGATTTTTATTGACATAGTTTTCACCAACCTTTACTATAAGAATAACAGAAAAATTATCTTTTTCAAGCATTAGTCGGAAATCTTTTAAATTTAGTTAAAGTAGGGTTTATGAAGAGAGTTGAAAAAATAAAAAATATTGAGGTTGTAACGAGTGCAGACCATCCTTTTGGCACCGATGCGCTTCTGCTTGCGAATTTTACTAATGGTAGGAAAAATAGTAAAGTTTGTGAGCTTGGGGTTGGGTGCGGAATTATTTCGCTACTCCTTTCAAACAGGTTTGATAGTGTTTTAGGGGTTGATATAAGCGAGAGGGCGATAGAGCAGTTTTTAGAGGGGATAGAGAAAAGCTCGCTATTGGGTGAAGTGCAGGCGCTTTGCGCCGATTTGAAAGAGCTGCCGCCCGAGATGGGAAATAGCTTTGATATAGTTGTCTGCAATCCGCCATATAAAGAAGTCGGGCGCGGGCTTATAAGCGAAAACCCCGAGAGAGGGCGCGCTTATCATGAGATAGCTTGCAATTTTTCTGACGTTGCAAAGGCAGCGAAAAAACTGCTTAAGCAAAATAGCGAGCTTTTTATCTGTCATCGTCCGGAGCGGCTTTGTGACGTGCTAATTTCGCTTCGAGAGAATAGCCTCGAGCCGCAACTTATAAGGTTTGTTTCAGATGAGGTGGGGAAGGCTCCATTTTTGTTTTTACTTAAAGCCAAGCGAAATGGTGGTAAAAATTTAGTTGTCCACGACACACTCTATATAAAGAGTGCGGAATGTGAGAGGATATATTTGGAGATGTATGATGAGTAAGCTTTATATTGTTGGAACACCGATAGGAAATCTGTCTGATTTATCGCCTCGTGCGATAGAGACGCTTAGCCTTGTTGATTTTATAGTTGCAGAGGATACGAGAGTAACACTCAAGCTGCTAAACAAATTCGATATAAAAAAGCCGCTTATCTCTTCGCATAACTATACCGAGCGACAAAAAAGCGAAGCGATTATCAAGCGTATTTTAGAGGGAGAGAGCGCCGCTCTTGTGAGTGATGCTGGTATGCCTTGTATCTCAGACCCTGGTTTTTTTCTTATAAATGCGGCGAGGGAAGCTGGTGTTTTAATTGTTTCGGTGCCAGGTCCTTCAGCTCTGACAACCGCTATTGCGCTATCGGGGATAGATTGCTCGGAGTTTTTATTTATCTCTTTTCTTCCAAAGGGGAAAAAAGATGTTGTTAAAAAACTCGAGGAGATTAAAAGCACAGGGAAAACTTTTGTTTTCTATTCACCACCACATAAGCTAATTAAAGATTTAGAGCTAACTTTTGAGGTTTTGGGAGACCGAATGGTTTCTATCTGTCGCGAGCTTACGAAAATTTACGAAGAGGCAGTGAAAAAACCTATATCAGAAATGCTTTTGGACTATAATAATAAAGAGCCTCGAGGTGAGTTTGTTGTTATAGTTGAGGGGGAAGATAGCCTGGGTGAGCAGAAGTTTGATGGAATTAAACTTGCTGCTGATTTCAAAAGTAAAGGGATGAGCATAAAAGATGCCGCTAAAACAGCGGCAGATATTTCGGGCATGCGAAAGAGCGATATTTATAAATCGCTCTTAGAGAAGGATATATAGAAGGGCGAGTAGCAGAGTATTATGATCTCGCTCGTCCCGCAGTAGGATAAATGCAAGAACGGCTATAAGCGCTAAATCTTTATCGAGTTTTAAATTGCCGAGAATGCTGTTTATTGATGAGAGTCCGTTTTCTTTTTTAGGCGGTGGCATGGGAAGAGTTGCTGCTTCATGGTTTGTTGTCTGCGACGAAGTTCGATGCCGCCTATGCATCTCTGCCGCTTCGCGCATAGCTTGTTTTCGCCTTTGAACCATTTCTTTTTCAGTTATTTCCATATAAACCTCCTCTCTGTCGCAAAGGTGCTTAATTTTTTAAAGGTGACGAGAGATTATTCGCCACTAAAAAATGAGTTCAGTAAACCGCTATCGCGAATTGTCGGCCAGATTGAAATAATCTGCATAACCTTTATAGCTTCTTCGACTTTCGGACTGCGACTGGTTGATAGATAGGGTTTTAATGCGCGGAGTAGAGTTATATCATTACTGTCGCGACTTTCATTAAAAGCAGAGACGATAGATAATAAAGCTATCGGGTCGAAGGGGAGCGATTGGGAGTCCTCGCTATTTTGTGAGTCTCCCAAAACTGATGAAAGCAGAGAGGAGATAGCATCTTCGCCGCCGCCGGTTATCCCCGCAAGTTTTGAGAGTAGCTCTTCCATAAGTTAATTCCCCTTGTGTTTTTTCATAATCTCCTTTGCGGCATCGCTACCAAGGATATCATCAACAGCTTTTTTGTCCTTTAAAATAGCCGCTACTTGCTTGCTCTGGTCCCCTTTTAAGAGGGAGTCGAAATCGCGATTTTGCAGTTTTGAAACGAGCTCTGCTTCGGTCATTTTTAGCTGTCTTGCAGCCATTTTGAGCAGTGCTTCCATCTGAGATTTTGAAAGTTTCATATGTAATTCTCCTAACACACACAGTTTACTGACATTATTAATTTATGCCATAATTCATTATATTAGAATAGAGGAGGTTTTGTTCAAATGAAGATTGTCGTATTTGCAGACAGCCATGGGAAGGCGGCGGCTGTTGAAAAACTCTATAACCTGCATAGCGATGCCGATAGGTATTTCTTTTTAGGGGATGGGGTTTTGGATGTTCTGAAAAGCAGTATTCCAAAAAATAAGCTTGTTGTCGTTTCTGGAAACTGGGATTTTCCACCGCCGCCGAATGTTCCGTTGCTTGATTATTGCGAGGTTGGAGGGGTATATTTTAGTTTGTGCCACGGGCATAAATTCGATGTTAAAAATAATCTGCATGCACTCTCGGAGCATGCAAAAGAAAATAATGTGGATATCGCCCTTTATGGACATACCCACATTCAAAAAGAGAGCGTTGATAATGGAGTGCGGCTGATAAATCCGGGGTCTATTGGTGGGAAAGTTGATGGTAAGCTCAAATACGCTCTTATTCATATTCAAGAAGGACAGGCGCTAGTCTCACTCACTGCCATCTAAACGCTCGATTATACTATCTATTTTATGGTGCAAGTCTTTGAGGATTACCTCATTTTTAAGATTAACCATATATCCGCTCTCTTCTCTTTGTCTGTCTTTTTTCTCCTGCCTGTTTTGGCTCATCATTATAAGTGGTGCTTGAACTGCCGCTATGCATGATAGGATTAAATTTAGAAGGATGAATGGGTATGGGTCGAAACCTCCGTTTAATAGGAGGAGCGCGTTTATAATCATCCATATAAATATTATTGCTGTGAAAGATAATATAAAAGACCAACTGCCAACAAACTGCGCTATTCTATCAGCTATCTTATCTTTAAATGTTATTTTAAGGTCGGTGGTTTTAGCTGATGTTTGATGGGCGAGTAGAAGATGGATAAGCTGCTCGTCGGTATAGTCGCCATCTCGCTGAAGTATTAGAGTTAGTAGGGTGTTTCTATCTATTTTACTCTGCATAAAAAACCTCTATGTTAATTAAATGTTCATTAAATTTTTGTATACTATATTTTTAACCGAAAAAAGATTTTTTATTAAGGAGATATTATGACCGATAAAGAAAGATTTTTAGAAATTCTAAAAAATGATATAAAGAGAAATGGGATAGATAAGTTTATAAACTGGCTATGCTCGACCGATTTTTTTGAAGCCCCTGCAAGTACTAAATTCCACAATGCAATAGAGGGCGGGTTATGTAACCACTCGCTTAACGTATATGATGTTTTCAAAAAAAGGTATGATGATGAGGAGGCGGAGAGTGTTGCTATCGTTACCCTGCTCCACGATGTCTGCAAAGCTGGGTTTTATACCGTTTCATATAGAAATCAAAAGAATGAGCGAGGGGAATGGGAAAAAGTTCCATATTATAGCGTTGATGATAAATTCCCATTTGGACATGGTGAGAAGAGCGTTTTTTTAATCGAGAGATTTATGAAGCTAAAGCCTGATGAAGCGATGGCTATTAGGTGGCATATGGGAGGATTTGACGATGCAGTCAAAGGCGGAAGTTTTGCTATTTCAGGAGCGTTTTCGCAGTTTCCGCTCGCGGTTAAGATGCATATAAGTGATATCGAAGCTACATATTTAGTTGAAAACAGATAATATTTCGCCGCAGTGTGGGGGATAATAACACTGAGGTGATTAATATGGCAAAGAGAAAGAAAAATAAGCATAGCGACTATCTTGGAAGATCTAAGGGTGAGAGTTTAGCTTCAATTATCTTTAGAGATCAAAATCCGCTTGATAATTTAAATCCAGTGGAGGAGCTTCCGGAGATGTCGCAGGCGCAGAGCGGTGGCGCATCTGGGAGTGCTAACGGTAGTTCTGCTTCAAATACTGCTTCGAGCAGCGATTCTACAGCGAAAAACAAAAAAAGCAAATAAAACGGCGCCAAACGGCGCTTACATAGGAGGATATATGGGTATTTTAGGGTACATAATAATTGGCCTTTTAATCGTGGTTATAATACTGCTTATCGTTTTGATATCAAAGAGCGGCGGTAAAGATGACGGGCAGCTTTTGCAGTTTCGCCGCGAGATAAAAGCGGATACCGATGAAGGAAATAGAGCGCTTCGCGGTGAAATATCGGAGAGTATTACCGGTATGTATAAAAATTTAGGTGAGATGATTGGTGGCAATATCGAGCGCAGCGGCAAAGGGCAGAGCGAGCAGATAAGGCAGATGAGCGAGCAGCTATCGATAAGGCAACAACAGCTTGAAAAAAGCACTGCTGAGAGGATAGCGGCAGTTGAGAAGACTATTCGAGAGTCGCTCGATATGCTTATATCGGAAAATCGAAGAAAGCTTGATCAGATGCGCGAGACGGTTGATGAAAAGCTATCAAAGACGCTAAATGAGAGGATTTCTCAGTCGTTTAAGCAGGTTAGTGATCAGCTAACAGAGGTCTATAAAGGCCTTGGCGAGATGCAAAATTTAGCAGCCGGGGTTGGGGATCTTAAAAAGGTGCTTTCAAACGTTAAGACAAGGGGTATTCTTGGAGAAATTCAGCTGGGTTCTATTCTATCTGAAATTTTATCCCCTGAGCAGTATGATGAAAATCTAAAGATTAAAAATGAGTTTGTTGAGTTTGCGGTGAAGATGCCGGGCGGTGGCGATAGGCCTGTTTATCTGCCGATTGATGCGAAGTTTCCAGGGGATAGATATGTTAAGCTCATTGATGCATATGACACTGCTGATAAAGTCCTTATAGAAGCTGCAAAAAAAGAAATTGCAACAGAAATTCGCAAGATGGCAAAAGATATCAGCACGAAATACATAGATCCGCCAAATACAACCGATTTTGCAGTTATGTTTTTGCCGACCGAAGGACTTTATGCCGAGGTTATCAGAATGGGTCTTGTTGAAATTCTGCAAAGGGATTTTAAGATTAATATAGCGGGGCCAACAACGATGGCGGCACTGCTAAATAGTTTGCAGATGGGCTTTAAAACCCTTGCTATCGAGAAGAGAAGCTCAGAGGTTTGGGATACTTTAGCAAAGGTTAAAAAAGAGTTTGAAAAATTTGAGGGACTTCTCCAAAAGGCGAGAAAGAAGATATCAGATGCAGGAGATGATATTGATACTCTGCTTACAACAAGGACGAATGTTATGCTTCGAAACCTTCGCAATGTTGCAACCCTTGAAGAGGTGAGCGGTATAGCGGTGATTGATGAGAATATAGATACTAACGAATAGATATTGATTTTCAGAAAACTGCAAAATAGCTTAAGAGAGAAATTTCTGAGGAGCAAAATTGAATGTATTTTTTAGGATGCATCAAGGGTATTTGCTATAATGATAATTATGAATAAGGAGCATGTTATGACACCGAAAGAAATTATTATAAGAAAAAAAGTCGAGAGAACTATTAAAAATCTTGATAAGAATGGATTTGAATGTTACATAGCAGAGAATAAAGAGCAAGCGGTAGAGATTGTGAAGAGCTTTGTTAAAGAGGGGGATACTGTTGCGGGCGGCGGCTCGATGACAATAGAAGATACTGGTATTGATGCCATGCTTCGACAGTTTCCATGTAAATATATGACCCGTGATAAAACCGATGGAACGGCTGAGGGGATGCGAGCGCTTATGCTTGATAGCTTTGATAGCGATGTTTATTTTGGCTCATCAAACGCGATAACCGAAGATGGGATTTTATTCAATGTTGATGGAAATGGAAACCGCGTTGCGGCATATATTTATGGGCCAAAGACGGTTGTTATCGTTGCGGGATATAATAAAATCGTTCGCAATATAGATGAGGCGATAAAGAGAAATGCAGAGATTGCGGCCCCTGCAAATGGCGTTCGGCTAAATCTTGAAACTCCATGCGCTAAAGAGGGGAAATGCTTTGATTGCAGAAGTCCGCAGCGGATGTGTTGCGATTATGTTGCTATTTCGCATGTTCGGCAAAAGGGACGGATAAAGGTTGTTATAATGCTCGAAGAGGCGGGATACTAATGGGCAGAGGAACGGTTACTATCCGAACCGATAGATTAACACTCCGAAGATATAGAATAGAAGATGCGCCATCTGCCTTTAAAAACTATACATCCGATGAAAGAGTTACCGAGTTTTTGCGCTGGGACTACCATAAGGATTCAAAGCAGACGAGGAATTTAATGTCGTCTTGGATTTTGCGGTATGATAATCTTGATTATTATCACTGGGGAATTGATTATAAAGGCGAGATAATCGGCGGCGTTTCGCTCGATTTAGCGGGCAATAACACTGCCGAAATCGGGTACTGTTTAGGATATGAGTTTTGGGGGCAGGGTCTTGCCGGTGAGGCGGTGGCGGCAGTTGTTGACTTTGCTTTTAACAAAACAGAGATAAAAGAGTTGTTTGCGCTAACTTTTACCGAAAACAAACTCTCGCAGCGGCTTTTGTTTCGGGTTGGGTTTTTAGAGGCTGCAAAGACGATTGATAAATATACAGGGCGAGAATGCTATTCATTTAGGATGAAAAAGGAGGATTAGTAGCGTGAAAATCACGCTACCAATTATCTTATGGCCTGCCGACATAGCCGGCAGATGCCGATTAATCTCCATTCTGTACGGAGATTATTCAAAACTATTTGTGCTGTGCACAGAATGGAGAGTTAGCGTGAAAATCACGCTACCAATTATCTTATGGCCTGCCGTCACAGCCGGCAGATGCCGATTAATCTCCATTCTGTACGGAAATTATTCAAAACTATTTGTGCTGTGCACAGAATGGAGAGTTAGCGTGAAAATCAC
>CAYJGN010000050.1:0-13640 GCA_964369635.1 uncultured Oscillospiraceae bacterium | reverse complement strand
GCATCGCTGTTGTGCGGCGCTGTCTCTCATTTTTGATAGTTCTTGTAGCCATAACGCCAGGGATAGCACAAGCTGTTCCGATAACCATAGGGATTATCGAACGGCCAGATAGGCCAACCCATTTAAAGAAGGTATCCATAACAACGGCAACTCTTGCCATATATCCGCAGTCCTCAAGAAGTGCGAGTAGGAAAAACATTACCATGATAAGTGGTAAGAATCCAACAACAGCGGCAAAACCACCGATTATACCATCAACAACAAGTGCTGAGAGGATAGGTGAAGCACTGCTCATCATCTCGCCGACAGAACCTTGGAATCCCTCAATCCATCCGACAAGAGTATCGGCAAAGAATGGGCCTACATATGTCTGTGAGATAGAGAATACCAGCCACATAACGACTGCGAATATCGGAAGGCCAAGTATTTTGTTTGCAAGAACTTTATCGATTTTATCTTGTATTGTTAGTTTATTGCTTGCAACTGCTCTCTTCTCAACTTCTGCAACTATTTTATTTACAAAATCATATCTTGCGATATCTGATGCTTTAACTGCTTCTCTGTTATCAGTATCTACTTCGCTACTTGAGTAGCATGATTCTTGTCCTTTACCGATGATTTCAACAGCTGCAGATATAAGCTTTGATAGCTCTTCGTTGTTATCAGTTGTAGCTATTGTTTCGATAACAGGGCATTTAAGCTCCTCTGAAAGCTTTGCAATATCGATATTAATGCTCTGCTTATCAGTTAGGTCGTTTTTATTGAGTGCAACGACAACTGGTATCCCAAGCTCTAAAATCTGAGTTGTGAAAAATAGGCTTCTTGATAGGTTTGTAGCGTCAACTATATTGATTATAGCTTCTGCGTTATTGCCTTTTATGTAATCCTTTGTGATATTCTCCTCTGAGGTGAATGGTGACATCGAATAGGCACCTGGTAGGTCAACTACCGTGATATCCTGCTCGAATATTCCTTTTTTAATATTGCTTTCTTTGCTTTCAACTGTAACCCCGGCCCAGTTTCCAACGTGTTCTTGCTTACCCGTCAGTGCGTTGTAAAGGGTTGTTTTACCACTGTTCGGGTTTCCCGCTAATGCTATTCTCATATTATCCTCCAAAAAAAGTTAGTTGCAGATAACTTTATCTGCTAAAAAAATACTGCTTAGCAGTATTTTTAGGCTTTAACTATGATGCAATTTGCAAGCTCTTTGTCTATACTATACCTTGCATCTTTAATTGAAACGACGAGACTACTTGAAACTTTAGAGATAATAGTTATTCTCTCACCTTTGTAACAGCCAAGTGTGAATAGAAAATCTTCAATTTCTTCATTATCTGTTTTGATTTCTTCTATAATATAGTCTTTTAATAGTTCTGCGCTAATCAATCTGTAATCTGTCATAGTTATAACCGCTTTCTCGCTACCTGATGATGCTCTTCTATACAAAATATTTTCCAATATAGTCACCTCTAAAACAATCGAGTTAGTATTTACTAATTAATATTATATATAACTAACTCTACTTAGTCAAGTTAATGTTATTTTTTCGTTATTGTGCTTATAAATCAAGAATTTTAAAGAATCTTTTAGGACTAATTGTTCATAATTTATTCATTGGTTTATTATTCTTTCATTAATTTAACATTAAAATACATATAACAAACTAAAACTACATAATATATCTGGTAATATAAATAACACGATGTATTATTTATATTTTGTAACGTAAAAATAAATAAAAAACAGGGGGAACATATAATGAAGATAATAAAAATTTTACCGTACGTTTTAGTGATAACCCTTGCATTCTATCTATTGCCATCGTTTGTTTTAGATGATGGAATGAGCATTATGATACTTATTTCAATTACCCCACCGATTTGCTTTGTTACAGGAGCTATATACGGGGCGCGAAACAAGTCTATTGACAGCATCTTCCTTTCAGCTACTGCTGTTATTTTTCTATCCTCTATCTTTGTTCCGAGCTTTCAAGTTTCATTTTTAGCCCTCTTCTTATTTTGGGTTGTAACAATTATTGGTGGCGTTGTTGGTGTTTTATATACAGGGTATGCATGCGAATAGTTATATACGAAAAAATAAAAACACTATAGTGGGAGTACCATTATAGTGTTTTTCTATTATATAGTGAATATTCACATCAACATAAAATCATCATTTATTAAAAATTTTGTTTAAAAAACCTTTTTTAGCAGTTGCTTGCGAGAGTTTTTCGTCAGTGACTTTATAAAGAGTTTCAAAGTCGATTATATTCATTTTATAACTGATAGCTATCTCAAGTGGGGGGAGCTCGCTTTCGAGTTTTGTCTCATAAATTGGGTCGAGGTGGTGGAAGATGTCATAGTTATCAAAGCAATCGGTGCGGTTTACTGCTGTTAAAGTTTGCAGTTCGTTATCAAATGCAGCAGAAACTATTGATATTTCGCTACCAACTCCTTCTATCGGATCAAATCTCAACTTTTTTATACCGACTATCGAGGGTAGAGTAAAACGAACTTCGTATATATCGCCGTTTAAAACGCTAACTGCCTCAATTTTATTAAGCTCATTAAATCCATCCCCGATATCATAAAAGAGATAGCTTTTGTGATTGTTGCCATCGGTGCGATATCTCTTTGCAACAGCATCAAACTGCGGTTTTAAAAACTTATCGGTAAGGGTTGTTTCACATAAAGTATCTCCGCTGTTTACAAATCTATCAAACCGCTCTTCCATAAGTCTGAAAAGCTTTTTCTCATCACTCGTTATATCTAAAACAGTTGAGGAATCAATACCTTTAAATCCGTGCCTCTTTTTTAGAGCTTTTAATGCTCTATATAATATATAGTTTAGCGGAAGATGAAAATCGAAGCAAAAATCAAAATCAACGAGATTTAGACTGCCTTCCTTATCTGAAATTATATTATGAGCAAAAAGAGATAGGGAAGTGATAGTTAGGCATTTAACATCTGGCTCAAAAACAATCTCTCCAAATATTTTCTTAAAATCAGGGGAAGGTTTAAATGGAACAAGTCCGCACCCGCAGATAAGCTCAGCAAAATTTTGAAACTCTTTCTTTAAAAGTGATGGATCTCCATTTGTCTTTTTTGCTATAATTTCATCTAAGGATTTGCCTGCGATAAAATCAATTAAAAGATTATCATCGCTTTTAGTGCAAGGGGCGACTTTAAGATTGCTCCCTTCGTATGCAAACGAAAGCCGATCCCTAAAAGAAGCTAAACTTTCAACATAAAAAACAGCCTCTTTGCAAAGAGGAGATTTTATAACTGTTTTTTTTCTGTTTTTTATAACTATTGTCGTTGAAGTGCGAAATTTCAAACTTCGCTCTCCGTTATATTTTGCAAATAGTGGTTTTGCCATCTTAAAACCTCAACCTAATTATTATTTTCAACTATTGCCAAAAAAGAATTCGAAAAGAATGGGAACTGCTCATTCTTTATAAGCTCATTCCAAACTGCAGTCTCGTTAAAGCTTCGTATCCTGTCGTTATCGAAGTTTCTGCTGTTATTATAAAGCTCACCGATTTTTGGCAGATGCTTATCGCTATATATATTGGTGGGTAGTTTGTAATCGGGATATGGGTAGTAGAAATCAGATATACGAAGTCCCGCTTTATCAACTATTTCAGTCAGTTCAGGTTTTGAAAAGGTGGTAGCGCCATCTCCTCGAAGATAACCCTCAAGACCTGAATAGATAAGCCCGTTATGGTCTTCTCTGCAACCCGCCCAATATTTAAGTCCAAACTTATTCTCTATTGCTATGGCGATTTTTCCGCCCTTTGCAAGCAGCTCTTTTGCCATTTTAAGCATATCAACATATGGGGTTTTGGTATCTTTAATATAGAGATTTGAATATTCAAAAACGCCGATTAATGTTATGAAATTATATTTTTCAGTGAGGGTCTCATATATATCAAGAAAATTCCCAACCTTTATAGTGATATTCTTTTTTTCGCTATTGCGCATAGCATTAATTTCACTTCGCCGCTTTGATAGATCAATGCAAGTAACTTTCTTTGCAATATCTGCAATAGCAGCTGTTACAGCACCGCAACCAGAGCCGATTTCCAAAACAGAATGGGATTTTTTTATATCAAGTGGTCTAACAATATTGTTTCTAAGGTCTGATAGGTGGTACAAAATCGCCCAATCATTTTCCTCAATTATTATTCTGTTGTATTCCTCTGCCTTATAATCGCTTACAATTTCATATAATCGACCTTCGATATCGCCATCTGAATAGAGATCTTCTCCGGGGTAGTGGGTCATATCGAGGGTGACATTTGTTTCCTTCATAATAATCCTCGCTTTGCCAGGATAAATAAACCCTGTAAATTTATATTAATTATATCACAGACCATTTTTTTGTCAACGAAATTGAGAGGAGTAAAAGGTTTTTGCAAAATTGTGCGGTCTAAGTATCTACTTAGATTTGATGTTATTTTTTAGATCTTTACAATCTTTTCAAACTCTTTTCTAAACTATATCCGATTTGCATGAAAATCTATTGATTTATATTTTGATTATAGTAAACTAATCATAAGGAGGAGTTAGATGAATAGTTTTGTTTTAACAGATTGCACGCTGCTCACAATGGATGAAAATAACAGTTTTTATGAAAACGGTTTTGTTTCGATAAATGACGGTAAAATAGAGATGATAGGGGATATGATAGATGTCCCAAGAGACAAAGATATAGTTTCGATGAAAGGTAAGATAGTGCTACCCGGTCTTATAAACTGTCATAACCATCTTCCCTCATCGCTTTATAGAGGGATGGGAAGTGACCTTGCGCTAATGGACTGGCTAAACCTTGCTATGTGGCCGGCGCAGAAATTTATGAGTGAGGAGCATTCATACTGGGGCAGTTTTCTTAATTGTCTTGAGAGTATTCGAAATGGCGTTACAACGGTAATAGACCAATACTACTATGCAAATAGCAATGCAAAAGCGGTAGTTGACTCGGGGATGCGTGCAGTTATCGGGGCAACAGTATTCGACCACAGTTCACCTGAGGGGGATAATACTCTGCAGATAGCTTGTGATTTTATCGAAAAATACAAAGGTAATGATAGAATATACCCCTGTTTTGGTCCTCACGCCCCATACACCGAAAGCCCCGAGACATACAAAAAAATTGCAGAACTTGCAAAAAAATATCGTGTGCAAATTCATACCCATATAGGTGAAACAAAAGACGAAGTAGCGCAGATAAAAGAACGTTACAATACAACATCAACAAAGTTGCTTGAAAGCGTTGGTACTTTTGAAGTGCCGGTTATATCAGCGCATAATGTCTATATTGGCGATGAAGATGTTGCGATATTTGCAAAATATGGTGTGCTTGCAGCATACAACCCCGTAAGCAATCTAAAGCTTGCAAGCGGGATAGCAAATCTAAAGCCGCTTATTGAAGCGGGGGTTACAATCGGAATAGGTACCGACGGAGTTGAGAGCAACAATACAGCCGATTTGCTTGCAGATTTAAAAGTAGGGACGCTTTTGCAAAAGACGATAAATGAAGATGCGACGTTTATTAAAGCTGAGAGCGCTCTTCGAATGGCGACGAGTGAAGCTGCGAAAGTTGCAGGAATTGATAGTTTCGCAGGACAGATAAAAGTGGGATTTAAGGCTGATTTAATAGCGATAGATAGAAAATACCCTTCGATGACGCCAATTTACAAAAAGAAAGCAGATGAAATATATGCGGCTATTGTATACGCAGCGGATGGGAGAGCTGTGAGCGATACCATAGTAGATGGTAAGTTTTTAATGAAAGAGCGAGAGATATTGGCGTTTGATGAGAGAGATGTTTTAATTAATGCGCAACGAGCAACAGATTATATAGTAAAACACTCGAAAATATATAATTAGGAGTTTTGAAAATGACCGATAGAGAACATGAGATTTTAAAGATTTTAAAGAAAAACCCAACGATTACCCATGAAGAGATAGCGAATAAGCTATTTGTAACCCGCTCGACTGTTTCGGTGCATATAACAAACCTTATAGAAAAAGGATATATAAAAGGGCGCGGATATATATTTAATGAAGATTATATAGTCTGTATTGGCTCTGCAAATGTTGATATAACAGGGTTTGCGACCGCTCCACTAATTCAAAAGGATAAAAACCCAAACTCTAATATCGAGATAAGCGTTGGAGGAGTTGCTCGAAACATCGGCGAGAATTTAGCGAGAATGGGAACAAAAGTTACAATGCTTACCGCTGTTGGTGACGATTTATATGGAGATCTTGTAAAGAATGAGAGCGAAAAAGCGGGAATGATAACCGAAGATATTCTTACTGTCAAAGGGAAAAAGAGCTGTCTTTATATAAGCATTAACGGGCCGGACAGAGATTTATCGATCGGTATGACCGATATGGCTCTGACAAGCGAGATAGATGATAAATATCTTATCTCGAAAGCAGATGTCTTAAAAGGAGCTACTGCAATCGTAATAAGTCCGTGCATTCCCAAAAGTGGATTTGACTATCTTCAAAAGCAGTTTAGCGATAAACCTATATTTGTTGATGTTGCAGCGGTTGACTATGCAAAGAAGGTTTTGGAACATATTGAAATGTTCCACACTATAAAAGCAAATGAGCATGAGATAGAGGCGCTTACTGGTATTAAAGTTGTTGATAATAAGAGCCTTGAGAGAGCAGCAAATAAAATTATAGCAAAAGGGGTACAAAATATCTTTATTACCCTCGGTGCTGACGGAACTTTCTATAAAAACAACAAAGGGGTATCACTTCGTAAAAAGGCTTTTCAAATAGATGAGATAATTAGCAGTACAGGAGCTGGAGACGCATTTATGTCGGGAATTGTCTATTCATTTTTGCAAAGGTTTAATGAGAGCAAGTCGATAAAGTTTGCACAAGTTGCAGCGTCATTTGCGCTCAAATCAAATATGGCGATAAATAAAGAGATCAATGCAGGAGAAATTTTAAAGCTGATGCGCGATAGCTAATATTATATTTAGTATTGCTATTTGCGCGATAAGCAAATAACTATAATAAGAATAAAAAGATATTAAAGGGTCGTTTAACGATAGAATGGAGAAAAATTATGGTGTGTCAAATATATTCGGTAACTTCAGTAGAAGAGGCATTTAGACTAATTGATGCAGGGGTTGACTATCTTGGGCTAAATCCAACGGAGATGACAAATTCAACGGGATTTATCTCGATTGAAACGGCAAAAGAGATAATAGAGGCGGTAGGGGACAAGGCAAAGACGGTTGTTATAGCGCTTGAGAATGATAAACAAGTGATAATGAAAAAGGTTGATATTTTAAAACCAGATGTTTTGCATATTAGCGGCAACGAATTTGCAGCAACTCCCGAATTTGTTTTTGAACTTAAGAAAAAACACCCGTTTATGAAGGTTATGCAGGCGGTGCAGGTAGTGGACAAATCGGCTATTGCAACTGCAAAAGAATACGGTAAATTCGTCGATTATCTAATCCTCGACAGTGGAATTTCAGAGGGGAAAGGAATTGGCGCTTCGGGCAAGGTGCACGACTGGAATATCAGCCGCGAGATAGTTAAGAGTTGTATGATACCTGTAATAATGGCTGGGGGATTATCACCGGAAAATGTTGCTGAGGCAGTGGCAGTTGTAAAACCATGGGGGGTTGATTCGCTAACCCACACCGACAAAATTCTCCCCGACGGCAGCCGCGTTAAAGATATCGATAGATGTCGCCTCTTCTGCGAGAATGCGAGAGGGTAGAGAAATAGATAAAATATACCCCCTCACCTAAGTTTTGGTGAGGGGGTATAATCGTATAATTATTCTGTGACAATATCGCTATCTTCGTCACTACTTGATGATGGTATACTATCTTCTATATCTTCATCGATTTCAGATTCAATGAAATTGAATTCAACGGTGTATTCGATTCCGGTTAAATCGCCAATTGATTTTATATAGTCCTCGAGTAAAATTTGAACTCGCTCATCAGCTTGGCTTAAAAGGGTTATATCTGAAGAAGCGGTAAGCTCCATCATTCTTTGTGCATCGCTAATTGCAGCAGTTTCATCATCAGCTGAAACATGAGCCGAATTTTTTGCTACGAAAAAAGAATCTTCATTAAAAGTGGAGAGGTCAATTGATATGTCAAGCACCTCTGAGCGTGGAGTAGTAATTGTTACAACATTATTATCAGAAATATCAAAAGAAACCAAGTCTCCATTAATACCGATTTTAATAATTCCACTGTATTCAACCCAAAATTCCTTATCTTTTACCCAAAATAAAAACCCTGAAGCATCTTCTTGCGAATATTTTGCAACATTGTGGTAGAAACATTCCATAACGGAAAACTCACAAATGTTTTTTATTTGAGAAAGCTCAATTTCAGCTTTAGAATTGTTGCAAGATTGAAGAATTGTCGATAAAAAAATCGTAAAACATAATAGAAAAATTTTAAACTTCTTCATTTTGACCCTCCCATAGAAAATCAACAGTATAGCTTTCAGCTGTTTGATTAATTAACGGTAACAAGAAAGCTTTTATCGTGTTTTCTGCATTTTGTCTTGCTAAATTATGAATGGAGTCTTCGTTTCTTGTGAGTTCAACGACATCGCGAGTGCATACACTTAAAGCATCAGCAGACACTGATAATGAATTTGCTCTGTCATTATAAAATAGATAATCGAGTGAATCAGGATTCACAGATGCACTAATGGTTATTGAAGGCATACTAACTGTTAATACTTTGTTCTCTTCATCTAAACTAAATGTTATCTGTTCAAAGTCGATCACCGCTTTAACAGAGGATTTATAGCTTACATAATAATCAATATTTTCAGGTCTATCATCATTTCGAACCTCAACAACACCGCTGTAAACAGATTCAAATGTCGAGAGCTCACTGACAAAAACTATCCTTTCGAGATTAGAAACAGATAGAATTTCTGAATCATTTGGAGCAGGGAAGATGATGTTTGTAAAGAAGAAGTATACAAGAACAGCTGCAATAACGAGTCCTGCAACAATAATCTTTATAATAGAGGTATTGCGAACATTAACTGTTATATTTTGAGTGTTTCCATTAGAGCTTGCCGTATGTTTAACCTTCGCCATAATATCAAATCCTCTCAATTTCAAATATCTCTTCATGTTCATTATATATATTTATATATACAATGTCAAGGTTCGATAAGATTAAAATTATGGCTAATTTGCTGATAATTTTACTGTTTTTAGATTAAATTTAATTTATTATAGTCTGCAAAATAAAACTCGACTGATAAGTCGAGTTTTATAAGAGAAATTTTATCCCACTTTATTGAGCTATAATAAATAAAAGATTAGAACTTTAAAGCCCACTCAGCTTCTTTGAATCCAACAAGGACGAAATCATCAGCTACGACGATAGGTCTTTTGACAAGCATGCCGTCGGTAGCGAGAATATTTAGCATATCTTCTTCGCTCATGAGGGGTAGTTTATCGCGGAGACCGAGAGACTTATAGACAAGGCCGCTTGTGTTGAAAAATCTTTTTAGCGGAAGCCCGCTCTTTTTATACCACTCTAAAAGCTCTTGGTAAGTCGGGTTATCGGTTTTGATATCTCGCTCGGTAAATTCAGTCTTTGAAGAAAGATAAGTCTTCGCCTTCTGGCAGGTAGAGCATTTTGGGTAGCAGATAAAAAGTGTTTTACTTTTCATAAATCCTCCTTAGTTTGTAAAAAGCTATTACAACTTGAACTATAAGAAAAATGGCGTTGAATTTAGTTTTAAGATGTTTAACTTATAAAAAATATTCTCGAGTATAGATAAGATGATAAAACTATCAATAGGCTACAGGGTATAATTCTAAAGATAAAAGGGCTTCGATAGGCAAATTGCACATCGAGGCTCTTGCTGGTGGAGACTATCGGACTTGAACCGACTACCTCTACAATGCCATTGTAGCGCTCTGGCGAATTAGCGGTAAAACGACCCTAAATTCACTCCTTACAATAAGCACGACACCGAACTATTTTATATCTATTCCGACGCTTGCGGTATTATATTACATAAATCATAGTGATATTTTGAGATTTCTGATTCTTTGTTTCCAAAATAATAAGAATACATCAGTTTTTAATAATCAGCAACGTGTGCATTTATCCGTATACAATTTTAACTAAAGTTATATCAAGGTTGAGTGTGGGATAAAGCTCTTAAATCTTTTCGATTAAAAGGGTGTGTTCCTTTTGGCAATCTCCTAATGTGCTCACAACAATCTTCTCTGTTCCAAACTTTAATCGGCTCTGACACACTATCGTCAACAATTTTAGACAAATGTTTAGAACCTTTATCGTCAGATAAAAAACAATCAATTCCAACCAGTACACAAAAAACAACAGTATGTATTTCACCAAGGCTCTTTCTGCTAATCCAATTATTACATATGTCTTTGCAAGGATATTGCTCGCCTGTTATTTTCTGGTAAATATACTTCACTTGCATTTCATATAATCTTTTTTTAATTGGATCAGAAGTAATCTTCTCAAAATCTGAAATTCTAACAATGCCATTGTCAAAAAATTGTTTCGATAAATTGTTTTGCATTAGTACATATTCTTTATGGTACACTAAATAGTGCATTTCAGGAATGACTTTCATTGTATCGAAAAAACTCACAATAAAGCCATATAAATCGTCATTACCCGTTATTTTAAGTAATCGTAATAAGAAATCATTATCGATGGCCGCATTAACTTTCATTTGAATTTCCTCCCTCGAAATTTATCGAAAGGGTTTCTTCCAAATTCCCATCAGGCAAATCTTGTGTCATATCAAATGTTTCATAAAATGATTTTAACCACATATCAGATAATAATTCTTGTTCTGTTGCCTTGTCCAACAACTCTTTTAGACCATCTATATGCTTGGTATTGTCAATCTTAAACAATCTACTATATCCATTTTCATGTGCAACACTCTTGGAAAGATTTATTATTACTTCTTGATTAAGAACGTCCGTCTCACCCCAAAGCATTTGACATGATTTCTCTTTCAAAGTTCCGACTTCATACAGACGGTAAACAACTGATTTGTATGAAGTGAAGAAATAATTCATAGTAGCTGTGATTACCTTTATCATGTCAAGTACATTTATTCCACCATCTTTGTTTCGATATTGTTCTATTTCTTTTCTCACAAACTCATTAAATATTTCTTTTGGCATAAGAAGTTCAGAGGCAAATCGGTTTATTACACGTTCCTCTATCTCGGTATTTCGCACCCCATCTATAATGCTTGCTACATCCCAAATATGTCCGAGTTCATGAGCTGCGGTAAAAACTTGCTTTTCTTTGTGTTGAGCTGTGTTTATATATACAAAATGCATCAAATTGCCCTGATGTCTATAGTTTACATGGAAACCGTTATTTTCACTATCTGAAATAGGATAATATATTACCGTACAATCACTATCTGATAATGTTAATAGCGAAAAAATATCATCACGAATTACCTCATTGACACAAACATTTTTAATGAGATCGTTTTTCTTATCTATAAATCCACATATTTTGCCTATATAGTCCCTGTCTAATTTTGTTGCATCAAACTTATCCATTTCATCACCTTTACAAAACTGGGCATAGCCTTTTAAGACTATGCCCAAACCATTTATTTTGTTGCCGACAATAGAGTTAGATAATCATCTATAATGTCAAGTATTTTCTCTCTATTATTAGAATCTTCAAACTCACCCATACAGTGCACAATATTCCGCTCATAACATTCTTCGTCACCATCCATCAATTTGTCAACGGTTATGTTAAACAAACTTGCAAGTTTTTCAAGTTGGTTAACGCTAAGAAAAAGTCTACCACTTAAAAACGAATGATATTGATTTTCTGTACAATCTAAGTGTTGGCACATAAAATTAATGTCGAGCTTTGCGTCGTCTGATAATTTTTGCACCAAATTACCCATCAATCTCATTTCTTTCATAATTGTCACACCTCTAATCATTACTCTATAACACAAAACAACTATTTATTATACTACAAAATCACTAAAATTGCAACTTCTTTATTATAATTTACTAATTTATATTATTATATTCATTTATTTTTATTTTTGATAATTACACTTCTGTTGCTCAAATAACTTCCTTATCTATAACTCTCAATGTTTCATGACTATATATTATGTATAACTGATTATATAATAACACATAAAAGTGAATATGTACAGAAATATTTGTATGACGTTCTAAAAATATTGCATGAATTTACATAAAATTACTATTTATATACTACAATTCACTATCTAAGATTTTTTAAATCCACAAAACTTCTATGCGACGCTTTCCTTTACCACCTCATCCACATCAATCCCAAGCTCAAATTGCTTTAGCGTAACATTTAGTTCAATGTCAAGCTTATAATCTCTGTTTACTGATACGCTTTTTATAAGCCTACTCACAATCATTTTCTTAATCTCATTACTACTACTATCAAATATTTCTGCCCAGCGCAAAACCTGTGTATAGTCGTATTTCACGCCTTGCACTTTTGTGTTAATTTCATCGAGCTGTGTTTGCAAATCTTGCAATTTTTGATGTTCTGACAACATATTGACTTTGGCTGTTTCAACAAGTTCGGATAGAATATCTACGGAAAAGCTACTGTTGCCTGACACAGCTTTTACAACCTCGGCTTTTAATTTTTCGTATTCTGTGCTTTCTTTAGTGCAAGCTTTTGTTGTCAGTTTTATTTGCTTTTGTGTTTCAACTATTGAGCTTTGTTCTATTTTAAGTAGTATATCACTTTTATTTATCGCCCTCATCTTATCAAAAATTCTATGCAATATCTCAGTTACAATTCCGTCTAAAATAGACATTGTATAACCTGTTTGACCATTGCACTCTTGGCGGTGGCGTGTTTTATTATAGCACACGTAGCGCACACGCCTCGAGAATACATCCTCGCCGCTTGCATTGGTACGCTTTGTGCCACTTGTTGTGAGGGTTAGCCTGCCACCGCAGTGTCCGCAAAACACATTGCCGGACAGCAGTGACTGCCCACTCACATTTCGTGGCACATAGCGATTTTCGTTAAACTCGTTTATGCGTTCTTGCATTAAGTTTTGTGCTTTTTCAAATATATCTACTTCAACTATTTGCAACTCTTCAAACATTTCAGATTTACTCTCGCCACTTCGCAGAACTCCAATATACGTGGTGTTATGGAGTATATGCCCTATTGTAGCCTCATGCCAATTAGCACCTTTTCTTGTTTTTATGCCTTTGTTATTGAGTGTATTTGCAATTTTGCATCTGCCATATCCCGAGTTAGCACACAGGTCAAATATTAGTCTAATCACACTTGCCTCATCTTCGTCTATAACAAGTTTCTTCACCTCGTGCTTGCGCTTGTTTAAAATACCGCTACTTTCTAACTTGTAGCCAAATGGCGCGATTCCACCACGGAATCGCCCCTCTTTCACCATTTGCCCAAGTGCCGTTTTTGTGCGCATTGATGTCTTTTTGCTCTCGCCATCAGCCTGCCAAAAACGTATGTAATTTGTTAGGTGGTCAGTGTGGGAATCAAAGCGTTGCTCACCCTCTTGCACGCTCCACACTTTTATGCCGTGCTTTGAAAACCACTC
>CAYJGN010000049.1:0-13717 GCA_964369635.1 uncultured Oscillospiraceae bacterium | reverse complement strand
TGAAGTGGTGGTGGCAAGCGGTATGCCTTTATATGCGGGGCCGAATAGCGCGTTATAGTTATCGGTGCATTTCTCGACTATAAGGTCTGCATAAAACTCACCGAGCTTTGATATCTGCATTCCTGTCTTGTAGTTTCCGCTGTTTATGAAGTAAGGGGTGTTTCGACCGCTTTTTGTGACGAAATCACCAAAGCGAAGAACTTCTGCTTCAAGCATAAAGTTTATGAATTCAATCTTTTTTTCTGTTAGCATAATATAATTTCCTCCATTAATTTATCACAACAAAAACCCCACACAAAGAAGTGTGGGGGATTTTTATTAGTCAGCTGAGAATGGTAGCAATGCAACGTGACGAGCACGTTTAACAGCAATAGTTAAAATTCTCTGATGCTTTGCACAAGTACCAGTTACACGACGAGGTATTATTTTACCACGCTCTGAAACGTATCTGCGGAACTTCGCTACATCCTTATAATCGAGTGATTCAATTTTCTCTGCGCAAAATCCGCAGACTTTTTTACGAGGGCGTCTGTTCTGACGTCCGCCTCTTTCATTTCTATCCTGTCTGTCCAAGATATTTCCTCCTTAACTCTTTTAAAATGGAAGGTCGTCTTGCATATCGTCAACATCGATGAAATCTTCGCTGTTGCCAACTGAAAACGACGGGGCTTGATACCCATCTTCCACACTTGGAGCGGGAGCTCTATAATCCGAGCCACCCTGCGGCTTACTGTCTACAAAATGAACGTTGTTTGCAACTACTTCGGTAGCGGTACGCTTGTTACCTTCTTTATCTTGATAGTTTCTTGTTTGGATATTTCCTTCAACACCTATCATTCGACCTTTTTCAAAATATTTTGAAATGAATTCCGCAGTATTTCTCCAAGCAACACAGTTAATAAAATCGGCTTGACGCTCAGTGCCTGCTTTTTGGTATCCTCTGTCAACAGCTACTGTAAAAGAAGCGACAGAAACACCATTTGGGGTAGTGCGAAGTTCTGGGTCTCTTGTAAGTCTACCAGTAAGTACAACTACATTAAGCATAGTATATCCTCCAATTACACTTCTTTTCTGATAACTAAATGACGTAGTATGCCATCAGTTATTTTGATAACGCGATTGAATTCTGAAGGGAATCCGCTGTCAGCATCAAAGCTTATAACAACATAGTAACCTTCGCCCTCGTCGTTTATCTCATAAGCGAGTTTTCTTTTACCCCACTCGTCAACAGATTCAACAGCACCGTGTTTTGAGATTAGTTTTGTAACTTTCTCAAGAGTAGCTGCGATACCGTCTTCGGGTAAAGTCGCGCTTATGACAACAACAGCTTCGTATTTTGTCATATTTACACCTCCTTTTGGACTTTGGCTCCTTATAAAAGGAGCAAGGATTTATACATTTTTTAACGTACTAAAAAATTATAGCACAATTTGTATATTTTGTCAAAGAGTTTTCGCAAGTTCTTTAAGATATTCTCTAAAGCTATTACCTATTTCAGGGTGGGTAAGCGCTGTTTCAACAGAGGCTTGCATAATTCCGAGCTTATTACCCATATCATATCTTGTTGAATGGTAATTAACGCCTATCATTCCATCTCTGTTTGCTAAAACCTTCATAGCATCAGTTAGCTGGATCTCACCGCCAGCGCCTGGAGGGGTTGTTTTTAGTATCTCAAAAATTTCAGGGGAGAGAACAACTCGTCCGAGTATTGAGAAAAGACTTTTCTCCTCTCCGGGAGCTGGTTTTTCTATCATATCTGATATTTCATACATATTACTTGATAGAGGGGAAACATCAAGTGAGCTATACTTTGAGATATCGCTTTTGGGTACCTCTTTTATTCCGGCAACTGATTTACCGTATTTCTCATATCCTTCGATTAGCTCTTTAGTTGCTGGAATATCGCAGATAACAACATCATCACCATATAAAATAGCAAACGGCTCGCCGCCGACAAAATTCTCGGCACAGAGGATAGCATGTCCAAGCCCTTTCATCTCTTTTTGGCGAACAAAGGTTATGTTTGCAAGGTTCGCAGGATCAACTATGCTTTTTAAAAGTTGCTCTTTTTCAGGGGAGCTAAGTCTCCGCTCAAGCTCTTCATGTCTATCAAAATGGTCTTCAATAGAGCTTTTGCCTTTTGATATTATTATTAATATATCGGTAATACCGCTCGCTACAGCCTCTTCAACGATATATTGAATAGCCGGCTTATCAACTATTGGAAACATCTCTTTAGGGATTGCTTTAGTTGCAGGAAGAACCCTTGTTCCAAACCCTGCCGCTGGTATAACTGCTTTTGTTATCTTCACGCTATAATACCTCCAACACCATTTGTTACGCCACCTAAAATTGAATTAATTAAAAATAAATAGATAAATCCTAAAACTATAATGCATACAATAGTCGAGGCTATATCAACACCGCCTTTTTTTGAAAGGGCAAACCGTCTTGCAACTTCATCATCTGCATATTTGTTATTTATCTCATTAATATCGTCATACGTCTTCTTTTTATACAGTTTATTGGTCATAATTAGCGGTATAACCGTCAGAGCGAGACTTAATATCCAAAGAATTGCGGATACAGCGTTGTTGCTGCTAATTTCGAGTATAGTTTGGAAAAAAGAAGGTATTTTTGAGGTATCTATATTTGGATAAAGGTAGACAATATTGCTTAGAAAAGAGGGGATTGAAATAATAACTTGCAAAACCATTAAAATAGCAGCATGAAGATATAATTTACGATAAAACAGATAGATAGGGCCAAGGATTGCCGCTGCAAAATTCAAAGATCCTCTTTGACGCCCAAACGAATTAATAAAATATTCGCTGCTATTTTTTGTGTAAAGAGAAATGTCCATAGCTGAAACGCCATCTATTTTTCTGTTTGGGTCTTTAAAGATAGGCGGTGGTACAAACGGATTATAGCCATACTGCTGATTGCTTTGTTGTCTATTGCCAAACTGCCCATTTGGCTGTTTTTCAAAGACAGGTGTTGCGCAGTTTGGGCAAAATATTGCAGTATCTGGTAGTGGGTTGTTGCAACCTTTACAGACAAGTGATTTATTTTCAGCTTCGTAGCGAACATCTGGCTCTCGCTCATAGACAAACCCTTCGCTATGAAGCTCGTCATTCGCGCATCTTCCGTTTTGCATATAGCATTCACGGTGATGAGGGGTTCCGCAAGTAGGACAGACAACTTTTAATGTATTATCTATTTCACTTTGACAGATAGGACAGGTATCATTTTTTCTGTTCATTATGACCTCTTTATATTAGTTTAATTTTATTTTTCCTAAAACATTATACTACATTTCAAACTAAAAATAAACTACTTTACATTGCATAGCATAAATAATATATTTAGAAACGGAGAATGTTTGTGATAGAGCTTATTGAACTAAAACAAAAACTGCAAAATACGGCAGGAAATTTAAAAAATATAGAAGAGGCGCTTGATATCAAAGGAGCGAGGGAAGAGGTTTTAAGGCTTGAAGAGCAGACCGCAAACCCAGACTTTTATTCGGATATAGAAAATTCAGGGAAAGTTTTAAAGCAAATATCAGACCTTAAAAATAAAATAGCAAATTTTGAGTCGCTCGCATCCCTTTTTGAGGATACTATAACCCTCATAGAGATTGCTATTGAAGAAGATGATGCCCAGTATATTGATGAATGCAAAGGTAGCGCAGATAGCTTCTTCTCAAGGCTTGAGCAGTTAAATCTTGAAACCCTTCTAAACGGGGAGTATGATAAAAATAATGCGATTATGGCCTTTCACAGTGGTGCAGGGGGAACAGAAGCTCAAGATTGGGCAGAGATGCTTTATCGTATGTATTCCAAATACTCGTCAAAAAAGGATTTCAAATTCAAAGTGCTCGACTATCTCGACGGTGACGAGGCTGGCATTAAGAGTGCTACTGTTTTAGTTGAAGGGTATAATGCATATGGATTTTTAAAGAGCGAAGCGGGGGTTCATCGCCTTGTTCGCATTTCACCGTTTGACTCGTCAGGTAGACGCCATACCTCTTTTGCATCAGTTGAAGTTTTGCCTGAAATTTCAGATGATACTGTTGTTGAGATAAATCCAGAAGATTTAAGAGTTGATACATTTAGAGCAGGTGGTGCTGGTGGACAGCATGTCAATAAAACTGAGTCGGCAGTAAGAATTACCCATATTCCGACCGGTATAGTCGTTGCTTGTCAGAATGAGAGAAGTCAGCATCAAAATAGAGATGTTGCAATGAAGATGCTTAAATCAAAGCTTATAGAGATTAAAGAGCGTGAGCATCTTGATAAAATCGAGGATATAAAGGGAGAGCAGCAGCAGATAGCTTGGGGCAGCCAGATTAGAAGCTATGTTTTCATGCCCTATACCCTTGCAAAAGATCATCGCACCTCTTTTGAGAGCGGTAATATAAATGCTGTTATGGACGGTGAAATCGACGGATTTATCAATGAATATCTAAAGCAGCAGAGTTTAAAATAGTAGATTAATTTTCATTTGGCAGAAATCTAATATAACTGAGATGTTTGTCTGATTATAAGGTTTAAGACCTGGGCGACAAAATAAAAATAATCAAATAAATTATATAATCAAGATTAAAAGCGCTTTTAGTAGAAGATAAAATAACTTGATTTTATATTTAAAATTGTATATAATAATTAATAGTAAATGCTTTGAAGCGGAGAAGTAGATTAGAGTTATCCTAAAGAGAGCCTTTGTATGGTGCGAAAAGGTGGGTAATCTATTTGAAATACACCGCTGAGCAGATTTCCTGAAATTTAAGTAGGGAAATTCGGGTATGCCCGTTATAGCTGGCTGGAAAGTTATAAACCGAGGTGGTACCGCGCTTATGCGCCCTCTGCAATATTTGCAGTGGGTGCTTTTTTATTGAGGAGGAATAGTATGAAAATTTATGAAGAATTAAAAGCAAGGGGTCTTTTAGCTCAGCTGACAAGTGAAGATGAGATAAGAGATATGATAAACGAGGGGAAAGCAACCTTTTATATAGGCTTTGACCCAACCGCCGACAGTCTGCATGTTGGCCATTTTATGGCGCTATGCCTAATGAAAAGGCTTCAGATGGCGGGCAACAAGCCGATTGTGCTTATTGGCGGCGGAACAGGAATGATTGGCGACCCATCTGGTCGAAGCGATATGCGCAATATGATGACGACAGAAACTATCGAGCATAACTGCGCATGTTTTAGAGAGCAGATGTCGAGATTTATAGATTTCGGTGAAGGTAAGGCTATAATGGTCAATAATGCCGACTGGTTATTAAAGCTTAATTATGTTGATATGCTAAGGGAAGTTGGTTCGCATTTTAGCGTTAATAGAATGCTATCTGCTGAATGCTATAAGCAGAGGATGGAAAAAGGGCTTAGTTTCCTTGAATTTAACTATATGATAATGCAAGCTTATGATTTCTATAAGCTATTCACCGATTACGACTGCAATATGCAGTTTGGTGGAGATGATCAATGGAGCAATATGCTTGCAGGAACTGAGCTTATTCGCAGAAAACTCGGGAAAGACTCCCATGCAATGACGATAACTCTGCTTCTAAACTCAGAAGGCAATAAGATGGGCAAAACTGCAAAAGGCGCTGTTTGGCTCGATAAAGAAAAAACATCACCGTTTGATTTCTATCAGTATTGGAGAAATGTTGATGATGCGGACGTTTTAAAATGCATAAGAATGCTAACATTTCTACCGCTTGAAGAGATAGATAAGATGAGCGGTTGGGAGGGAAGTGAGCTCAATCGTGCGAAGGAAGTGCTTGCATATGAACTGACTACTCTTATACATGGCGAAGAGGAAGCAAGCAAAGCAAAAGAGGCGGCAGTTGCGCTATTTTCTACCGGTGTTGATAATGAAAATATGCCTACAACAGAAATTGAAACAGATAGCATACAAATTCTTGATCTGCTTGTTGCAGCGAAACTAACCCCATCAAAGAGCGAGGGCAGACGTCTTGTAACCCAAGGTGGTATATCTGTTGACAATGAAAAGGTCATAGACCCAGCTTTTTCAGTAACTCCTGCTGATGGTTGCGATTTTGTTGTTGTTAAAAAAGGAAAAAAAGTTTATCACAAGATAATATTTAAAAATTCTTAACATATATTTCCGAAATAGTTGTATAATAAAATTAAACTAAAAAAAATTATGGAGGCCAATTATGTACTATTATTTACCAGAGATAATAACAGGTGCAATAATTCTTGTTATAGTTATTATAATTCTTGCAAATTCGATAAAAATTGTTTCTCAAGCAAATGCTTTTGTTGTTGAGTTTCTTGGAAAATACAAAAGAACACTTCCAGCTGGATTTAACCTGATAATTCCAGGGATAGAAAAGGTCGCGAAGAAGGTTATGCTAAAAGAGCAGGTTTTTGATTTTCCGCCGCAACCTGTTATCACTAAAGATAATGTTACGATTCTGATAGATACCGTTGTTTATTTTAGCATAAACAATCCAGTGCTGTACACCTATGGAGCGGCAAACCCGATTTACGCTATTGAAAACCTAACCGCTACAACTTTGCGTAACATAATGGGTGAGCTTGAGCTTGATGAAGCACTAACTTCAAGAGACTTTATAAACGATAAGCTCCGAATTATACTCGACGAAGCGACCGACCCATGGGGAATTAAGATAAACAGGGTAGAGCTTAAAAATATTCTACCTCCAGAAGCTATTCAGACTGCGATGGAAAAACAGATGAAAGCTGAGCGTGATAGGCGCGAAACATTACTCGAGGCAGAAGGTCACAAACAGGCTATCGTTACCCGCGGAGAAGGTGAGAAAGCTGCCCGTATACTTGAGGCGGAAGGACGCAAACAAGCGGCTCTTCAAGAGGCGGAAGGACGCGCACGCGCTATCGAGATGATCTATCAAGCAGAAGCTATAGGTCTTTCAAAGATAAAAGAAATTCTTGGCGATGAAGGTGTTATAACACTCAAAAAGCTTGAAGCGCTCAAAAAAGCAGCTGATGGCAGAGCAACTAAGATTATTATGCCAACAGAGCTTGCTTCATCTGCATCTGCACTCAATTTTGCTTCAGAGATGCTCGGGACAAAAGGCGCTATGCCAATTGATACAACTGAAAAGGCTGCTGCTGAGTGGCAAGGTGATTACAACGTTGATAGTGAAGCATATCTTGATACAGTCTCAGGTGAAAATAGCAAATAAATAGTTAATAAAAATTAGAGCATTCGTACAAAACGGATGCTCTTTTTTTGGCTGGTAAAATGATTTAGTTAATATTTTGTTTACAGATAACCGACTAAATTATGGTACAATTTTTAAAAAAGGAGGAATTGTTATGCCAAGAAAAATCATACTCGATGTCGATACCGGTAGTGATGATGCAGTAGCTATAATTGCCGCTGTTTTAGCTCCAGAGTTTGACGTTATAGGAATTTGCAGTGTTAATGGTAACAGAGAGGTAAAACTCACAACTGAGAATACGCTGCGTGTTGTTGAGATGCTCGGTGTTGATATACCTGTTTATAAAGGATGCGAGTTCCCAATGACTGCAACTCTTTTTGACGGTTGGAATCAGATTATGACCAACTTCCCAATGACAAGCAGAAAACCAGGTCAGCCTATCCGTGAGGGCACTATGAGCGGGCTTACATCAAAAATCCATGGTGACTATCTGCCACTTCCAGCTGCAACAATTAAAGAAGAGGAAATGAGCGCTGTTGAATATTATCTAAAAACTCTAAATGCATCTGATGGTGATATTGAGATAGTTGCTGTTGGCCCTCTAACAAACCTCGGTGTTGCCCTTCGTGCAGACCCAAGAATTGCAAAGAAGATTAAATCTATTTGGATTATGGGCGGCGGTAGTGAAGTTAATAACTACACACCATCTGCGGAATATAATTTCTGGGTTGACCCAGAGTCTGCTGAAATTGTTATGCAGAGCGGAATACCTCTAAATATAGTACCGCTTGACGCAACACATGCGGCCTATCTAACAAAAGCGGATAGCGATGAGATAAGAGCTATCGGTAAACCATATACAACTGCAATTGCTGATTTTATCGACCAGAGAATCGAAGGATATTCAGGCGATAGTGATATGAAAGAGTTTGGCGGAGCACCTATTCATGATGCTTTAGCTGTTATTGCGATGATAGATGAAACTGTTCTAAAAGACTTTAGAGAAGTTAATTGTCATGTTGATATTGGCGGTGGATATAGCGATGGAATGACTGTTGTCGATAAGAGAAAAAAAGTTATCCCAATACCAACAAACTGCCGTTTTGCTTTTGATGCAGATAGAGATAAATTCGCAAGAATGCTTATTGATGTTTTGAAAAACGCAAAATAATATTTTAGAATTAAGAGGTGTTGCCTTATGCAAGACCTCTTTCTTGTTGCACTTTATTATGGTATAATTTTAATGAATTGAGGTGCAAATATGATTGAGGTTTGTTTTAACGATTCTCTAAAAGCAAATTTAATGCAGACAAAAACTATCTATAAAAATAGCGGAATAAAAAAATGCCTCGGGTTATCTTTTTTTCTCGCTTACGGTGATATCAGCGCTGAAATAAATGAAAAAAATGCTCTTCGCAAAGAGATAATCAATGATTTGTTTCAGTTTGAGAGGTATGGCGAAAATAGCGGGTTTTACGATGCGGCAGATGAGTTTTGGCGCAGTTTAATAGATGATTTAGATGAGCTTATAAATACTCGTGATAACATTCGAATTTGGGTGGACAATACTCCTGATGCGCTGTGCGGACTATATTTTGTTTCTCATATTTTAAAAGATAGGGATAATGATATTTCTATTATAGAGTATTCGGATTTTGCAGAAAACAACGATGGGGATTTTAGCGAGCTTCGCGGTTTTGAGGATTTTAATGCTAATATGCTATTAAATGCTTTGCAGTTTGAACGTCCTTTGAATGGCGAGGATATAGCAAAATATGCTAAAAACTGGGAAAACCTGAAGAAAGAAAATGCGCCACTAAGGGCAATTTTAAATAATGAAGTTGTTTCAACAAATATAGATTTTTATGATGAAAAAATAAGAGCAGAGTTTGATAGTGAAGGCGATTTTATAGCGAAAATTATTGGTCGAGCGATGTTTTTGCAAAAAGTTCCTACAAATGATGTTTTTATAGCAAAACGAATAAGACATTTTATCTCAAACTCCAAGCTTTCAGTTATTGATAACGAGGACGCTGGGTTTTATGAGATGATAGTAATGCCAGTTTGATAAAAAACAAGACCCACTTGTAGCCCACTTACTCATAAAGAACATTTGATATTAGCAGAACTTTTAGGTGTTTATACACAGCTACTCTGCATGCCAAGCTAAATTAGTTTGAAATAGTATTTTCACAGTGATATTCTTCTAAAGATTATTTTTATTTTGCATGGTGTGGTTTTGGGTAATCTTTTAGGTGTTATGTAGGGTGAGCGAATGAGCGCTGCCTCGTCAGAATTTGCTTCATTTTATCAAAATCCTCTCTTTCAAGCGGATTTTTTATATCATTTTGCAATTCTTCCTTTTCCCCAAAAGACCATAGTCTTTTTGGGGCCCCATATAAAAGCGAATAGAGCGAAGCGTCGCAATACAGAGCAATTTGAGCAAATGCGAAAAGTGCGACAATATTGCAAGAGGACAAGGCTCGCCTTGACCGCAAGGTTTGCTGAAATTTGGCGGACATGGCAAGCCATGTCCCTACACCATAACGGGTGAATTTTTGAATTTCAACGATGTTGAGATTGTTTATATTGTGCATTGTAGGAGGTTATGTTATGAAAAAGTTAATTGCCATTTTCCTTTTAATTGGAAATATATTCTTGATTACAGCATGTAGTTTTTCAAATGAAAATGATCTAAGTGGTAGTAATGGTGCAGAGCAATCAAAAGAGAACTCTCATGATGAAAGTTCTGAATCAGAGGAGATAACAGATATAATAATAGATAGTTGGGAGTATGTTACTTTTGATGGAATAACGGATGAAAAGGCATTTTTAGATGGTACAACAGAAGAAATACGCAATATAGTTAGCGATAATTTGCAACAACTTTGTGATAAGATTGCTAAAGAGGAACAGAATGATCCTAATTTTATCAGTGAAGGCAAATGGTTCGAATACTTTGTAACAAGCGAAGAGTATCAAACTGTTTTAGAACTGGAAGAATCAGCTTTAAACCCATTGTATTTTATTATATACAAAAGTGAGAATCAGGGGTTATATGAATATATCTGTAGCTATGCCATATATGAAATAAGTGGATTAAAAGATTCCGATAATGACATAACATGGAGTACATCTAAAGAGTTCTTAGATTTATTTACAGAAAAAATTATTGAACACTGAAATTAACATATTATCTGTTATGAGCATATTTAGTGTATAAAGCAAAACTACCAATATCAACTTTGATATTGGTAGTTTATTTTCTTTATTTAGAGCCGAGTAAAAAGAAGTTTCTCTGTTTATACTTGTTTTTAGATTTTGTATTTTGTTTGTTTTGTAGTTTTGGGAGAGGAATATCCGTATGCATTTTAACCATTTAGCTTTGCATTTAAAGAGTCTATGGCAAGGTCGCTATGAGACTCATGGATAAGTATTGAAACTTCTGTTTCTGAGGATGTTATAAGATTTAAATCAATCTTATTATCCGATAATATTTTAAAAATCTTATGAGCTTCACCGGGAGTATATCGCAGTTTTTCGCTTGAAACAACGATTTTAGTATATCCAAATGAAACTAAAACTTTAATGTTCCCGCTCTTTGCTTTTATAGCTGTTGTGCATTTTAATATTTCAGACATCTGCGCATCATTTGCGGTAAATGAGAAGTCGTAGTCTTCGCTTCGCGGAGGGGAGAGGGAAATCATATCAATATTAATCTCTGCATCATAAAATGCTTTTAAAACATCAGATACCGAAACTAAATCGCTCGGTAGGTTAGTTATAGTTACAAGGGAAACATCTTGCGAAGAAATTATATCATAGTTTGACATTAAAAATCGCCTCCTAACATATCGCTCATATCATAAAGACCTTCTTTTTCCTTTGAAATAAATATCGCTGCATTAACGCTACCCGTTGCAAAAACCTCTTTAGATTGTGCATGATGTGAGAGGGTTATAACCTCGTTGTTTCCAGCAAAGATAACATCATGATCACCGGCGATTGTTCCACCACGGACTGCATGGATAGTCATCTCACGGGGTTTTCTCTTTGTTTCTTTACCGTATCTTCCGAAAACTAAATCAAAGCAGTCACCCTGATCTTCGTTTATTGCATTTGCAAGCATAAGGGCAGTTCCAGAAGGGGAGTCGACCTTTTTGTTGTGATGCCTCTCAACTATCTCGATATCAAAATCTTGCGAAAGGACAGCCGCCGCTTTTTTTGCAAGCGATACAAGAAGATTAACCCCTATCGACATATTAGCAGTGAAGAAAACGGCTGTCTCTTTTGAAACTGCGACTATCTCTTCTTTTTGCTCATCTGAAAGACCTGTTGTTGCAACAACTATCGGTGTTTTAGTTTTAGCGGCATATGAAAGAGCAGAAGAGGTGAGGGATGGGTGGCTAAAATCAATTATAACATCTGCATCTGTTTCCACTTCTAAAAAAGAAGGGTAAACTGGATAGCTCTTATCCGCTTTGAATTTATCAACTCCGCAACATACTGTACAGTCGTCTCGGGTTTTAATATATCTCTCTATTACGGTACCCATAGCTCCGCCGCAACCTGAAATTAAAACTCTAATCATTTTACACATCCTTATAAGGTCATTAGATTAAGTTATGCTTTTGCATCTCTTCTTTTAAAACATTTAAATGGCGAACATCTAAATCAACAAGTGGTAATCTGCAGTTTCCGGCTTTAAAGCCAATTAGGTTTACAGCAGTTTTGACAGGAATTGGATTGACATCGAGGAAGAGAGCGTTAAGTAGCCCTAAATATTTAAGTTGCATTTCACTGCTCTCTTTTATTTTTCCATCAAGATAAAGAGCTGCTATATCGTGAATAACTTTTGGAGCAATATTCGCAGCAACTGAAACAATACCTTTACCGCCAAGTGACATAATAGGAACAATCTGATCATCGTTTCCTGAATAGATATCAAGCGAGTCACCGCAAGCTGCCGCTACTTTCGCGATATGAGATATATCGCCGCTGGCTTCTTTAGTTGAAACGATATTCGGGTGCTTTGCAAGCTCTTTATAGGCATCAATAGAAATTGTCATGCCTGTTCGAGATGGAACATTATAAAGCATCATTGGCAAATCAACGTTATTAGCAACCTCTAAAAAATGACGGACAAGACCGCGCTGTGAGGTTTTGTTGTAATATGGGGTTACCTGAAGCAGTGCATCAGCACCAACTGCCGCTGCTTCTTTTGAGAGCATAAGAGAATAAGCAGTATCGTTACTGCCAGTACCTGCTATAACAGGAACTCTTTTAGCTGTTTTCTCGACGGTGAATCGGATAAGCTCGATATGCTCATCATCGGTTAATGTTGAACTCTCACCAGTTGTTCCGCAGATAACTATCGCATCAGTTTGGTTTTCAATCTGAAATTCGATTAGTTTTGCAAGCTCAGGGTAGTCTATATTGCCAGATTTATCCATAGGTGTAACAATAGCAACTCCGCTACCTGTGAAAATGGTCTTTTTCATAAATATCTCCATTCTGTGCAGAGCACAAATAATTTTCTAAATCTCTAAACGATATGAAAAGTTTTAGCATCTGCATCTATTACAGAATTATCTGTTAATTATTCTCCCAGTAAGAGATTAGCTTTTGCGCTATTTGAACAGCATTTGAAGCAGCGCCTTTTCTTATATTATCCGCAACGACCCACATATTAAGTCCATTTTCAATAGAGAAGTCACGGCGAATACGTCCAACTAAAACTTCATCAATTCCGTTTGACTCCGACGCAAGAGGGTATATTTCATTTTGCGGATCATCCTTGAGGATAACGCCCTCAGATTTACTCATCAAATCTTTAATATCAGCCACTTCAAATGGCTTTTTAAGCTCTATATTAATAGACTCACTGTGCGAATTGAAAACAGGTACACGAACAGTTGTCGCGGTTATAGCGATACTGTCATCGTGCAGAATTTTATGCGTTTCGTTTATCATTTTAAGCTCTTCTTTTGTATAGCCGTCTTCGGTGAAAACATCTATATGCGGAATGCAGTTATCGAAAATAGGATATGGGAACTTAACAAGGTCATAGCCTTTCTTCTCGCTATAATCCAAAACACCACTCTCAAGGTCGGTGAAACCAGCAGCACCAGCCCCTGAAACCGCCTGATAGGTTGAATAAACTATTCTCTTAATACCATATGCATCGTGAATAGGTTTTAGAGCAACAACCGCTTGAATAGTTGAGCAGTTTGGGTTTGCGATAATTCCTTTGTGTTTCATGATATCTTCGGGATTAACCTCAGGCACAACAAGAGGCACTTCGCTATCCATTCTCCACTGCGAGCTGTTATCAATAACAACGCAACCCTTTGAAGCGGCAATCGGTGCATATATTTTAGAGGTACCGCCACCAGCTGAAAATAGAGCTATATCAAAGCCGCTATCGAAACTTGTTTCGCAAAGCTCCTGAATAACATGCTTTTTACCAAGGAACTCAACCTCTTTGCCGGCACTTCTTGCACTCGCAAACAAAACATATTCACTGCAAGGAAGTTT
>CAYJGN010000048.1:0-14161 GCA_964369635.1 uncultured Oscillospiraceae bacterium | reverse complement strand
TTGGCAAACCAACAGTTCTCAACAACGTTGAGACATATGCAAATATTCCAAGAATTATCTTAAACGGCGCTGAGTGGTTCGCTTCGATGGGAACAGAGAAGAGCAAAGGAACAAAAGTTTTCGCGCTCGGCGGTAAAATAAACAATACAGGTCTTGTTGAGATACCAATGGGTACAACCCTTAGAACAGTTATCGATGAAATCGGCGGCGGTATTCCAAACGGCAAGAAATTCAAAGCAGCTCAAACAGGCGGCCCTTCAGGTGGATGTATTCCTGCGCAGCATTTCGATATAGCTATCGACTATGATAACCTAATCTCAATCGGTTCGATGATGGGTTCAGGCGGTCTTATCGTTATGGACGAGGACAACTGTATGGTTGATATCGCGAAGTTCTTCCTCGAGTTTACTGTTGATGAGTCTTGCGGTAAATGTACCCCTTGTCGTGTCGGAACAAAACGTCTTTTAGAGCTTCTTGAGAAGATAACTTCAGGCGAGGGCACTATGGAAGACCTCGATACTATAAAAGAGCTTTCAATGTTTATAAAAGAGAACTCACTATGCGGACTTGGACAAACTGCTCCAAACCCTGTTCTCTCAACTATCAAATTCTTTGAAGATGAGTATATCGCTCATATTAAAGATAAAAAGTGTCCTGCAAAAGTTTGTAAAGACCTACTTAACTTCACAATCACCGCCGATAAGTGCGTAGGCTGTACTCTCTGCTCGAGAATCTGTCCTGTTAGCGCTATCGAGGGAACTGTTAAAAATCCACATACTATCGATACTGCTAAATGTATCAAGTGTGGCGCTTGCGTTGAGAAGTGTAAATTCGGCGCAATAACAAAAGGTTAAGGAAGGAGTGTAGATAATGAGTAAAGTAAATATTAAGATAAACAATTTGGATGTTGCCGTTGAGGCCGGAACCACTATACTTCAGGCGGCTCACGAGATAGGCATCGAAATCCCAACACTCTGCTACCTTAAAGATATCAATGCTATCGGCGCTTGCCGTGTCTGCGTTGTTGAGGTTAAAGGGGCGAGAAGCCTTGTAACCGCTTGCGTATATCCGGTAACAGAGGGTATGGAGATATTCACAAACACTGATAAAGTTCAGAAAGCTCGTAGAACAAACCTCGAGCTCACTCTATCAACACATAACAAAACCTGTCTTTCATGTGTTAGAAGCGGCAACTGTGAGCTTCAGAAACTATGTAAAGACTATGGAATTGAAGATGAGAATAAATTCAAAGGCTATATGAATAAGTATGAAACAGATGATAGTGCTGTTCATATGTATCGCGATGATAGCAAATGTATCCTCTGTCGTCGTTGTATCGCTGTTTGTAAACACAATCAGGGCGTTTCGGTAATCGGTGCTAACAACCGCGGATTCTCAACTCACGTTGCTTGTGCTTTTGAGATGGATCTTGGAGATAGTGCTTGTATCTCTTGTGGTCAGTGTATCACTGTTTGTCCAACCGGCGCTATTGCTGAGAAAGACGACACACAAAAGGTTTGGGACGCTATAAACGACCCAACAAAGCATGTTGTAGTGCAACCTGCTCCATCTATCCGTGTAACACTCGGAGAGGCGTTTGGTATGCCTGTTGGAACTGATGTTGAGGGTAAACTTGCAGCTTCACTTCGCAGACTTGGTTTCGACAGAGTTTTTGATACCGACTTTGCAGCAGACCTTACTATAATGGAAGAAGCAAACGAGTTCCTTGAGAGAGTTCAGAACGGTGGAGTTCTACCGATGTTCACTTCATGTTCTCCAGGTTGGGTTAAATTCTGTGAGACATACTACCCAGAGTTAATTCCAAATCTTTCAAGCTGTAAGAGCCCACAGCAGATGTTTGGCTCGATGGCGAAAACCTACTATGCGCAAAAAGAGGGTATTGACCCGAACGATATCTTTGTTGTTGGTGTTATGCCTTGTACCGCGAAGAAATTCGAGGTTGGCAGAAAAGATATGTCGGCGGCTGGAAACGGTATCCCTGATGGTGACGTTGCTATAACAACAAGAGAGCTTTCAAGAATGATAACAAGAGCCGGTATTAAATTCACCGAGCTCCCAGATGAGGATTTCGATCCAGCACTCGGCGAGAGCACTGGTGCGGCTGTTATCTTCGGTGCTACCGGTGGTGTTATGGAGGCTGCTCTTCGTACAGCAGTTGAAACACTAACAGGCGAAGAGCTTGCAAACCTTGATTTCAAAGAGGTTCGTGGTGTTGCAGGCATTAAAGAGGCAACATATAACGTTGCTGGTATGGATGTTAATGTTGCAGTTGTTTCAGGCACTGCAAACGCAAGAGCGCTAATCGAAGCTATGAAACGCGGCGAGAAAACCTACCACTTTATCGAGGTTATGGGTTGTCCTGGCGGATGTGTCAACGGTGGTGGTCAGCCAGTTGTTCCTGCATCTGTTCGCAACTTCGTTGATCTTCGCGAGCTTCGCGCTTCTGCTCTATATGCAAACGACGCTGCAAAAGCAATAAGAAAGAGTCATGAAAACCCACTTATCAAGAAAGTCTATGATGAGTTCCTTGAGAAGCCAGGTAGCCATAAAGCTCATAAAATCTTGCATACAACATACAGAGAGATTAAGTCGTTTAAATAATTTTAAAGTTTAAAATCAAAAACTTTTAAGTATTAGGATCAAATAAAAAAGCCCGAAAGGGCTTTTTTATTTTTAGGGTAAAGGCAGTACGGCTTATTTTATTATATTATGTATGCATAGAAAAACAGTCAATAAAACCGTTGTGTTTTACCCTTTTAAATGATAAGATATATTTATAAATATAATTTTTATGCTATTATTAAAAGAAAAATGGCAACTCTCGGCAGTTCAGCGGATATCTCAAAGCAGAACAAGGGGGGTATAACTTGATATGAAAAAAATTATAAAAAATCTTTTATTTATAGTAAATATAATATCATTTATTTTGGCATATATTGTAACAATATTTATATTTTGTTGTGAAATTTTTGGTTACAACAAAGGCTATGATTTCCTAGAAAAGATTAGTTTCCCGCTGAACGGTAAGGGTTTAATTATTGTTGGATATATTTGTACGGCAATTATGATAATCTCATATTTTATAAGAAAAAAATATTTTAAATAAGTCACGCAGAGCGGTGGGCGGGTTGTCTTAACTCTCATCTATCGGTATTATATTAAACTTATTTCAGAAAACAAAAAACCGCCCTAAGGCGGTTTTGTTTTTTATAGTTTAAATTGCTTTCCTACTCTACAACGATACTTTCAATAGTCTGTGCCATAACTGGGCTCTCGCCGCGGACAGCGGTAGTTGCTATCTCATCAACTATCTCCATACCCTCGGTGACTTTGCCGAATGCGGCATACTGTCCATCGAGGAATTCGCCATCTGCATGCATTATGAAAAACTGGCTTCCAGCGCTGTTAAAGTCCGCCGCTCTCGCCATCGAGATAACACCTCTCTTATGGCTTATCGGGTTTGCTATGCCATTTGCCGCAAACTCGCCCTTAATGTTGTGGCCAGGGCCGCCCATACCGGTGCCGTTTGGGCATCCGCCTTGAATCATAAACCCAGCGATTACCCTGTGGAAGATAAGGCCGTTATAAAACCCTTTGTCGGCTAAATCTTTAAAATTCTCAACTGAAATCGGTGCGTTTTTAGGGTCAAGCTCAAGTTTTATAACTCCGCCACCGACCATTGTTATTGTTGCCTTCATATTGCAGTCCTCCTAAATTTTTGAGTATGCAACCGCAACTTTACTCGCAACACGAATATTGTTATATGCAAGCTCTAAGTTTGAAGCAAATGATTTTCCATCGGTTATCTCTTTTATCTTTGTTAGAAGGAATGGAGTTGTATCTTTTCCTTTTATCCCCTTTTCATTGCACTCAGCAACCGCTTTAACGATAACAGCTTCCATCTCATCAAAATCAAGCTCCCACTCTTCTGGAATTGGATTTGCAACAACAAGTCCACCGCGAAGACCGAGTTCCCATTTTGTTTTCATAATCTCTGCAACAGTCTCTTCGCTTGGAACGTTATAATCAACTTTAAATCCGCTCTTTCTACAATAGAAAGCTGGGAAGTCATCTGTATTTAGACCTAAAACTTCAACGCCGCGTGTCTCAAGGTACTCAAGTGTTAGACCGAGATCAAGAAGGCTCTTAGCACCTGCGCAGATAACAGCAACTTTAGTCTCTGAAAGCTCTTGTAAATCAGCTGAAATATCAAAAGTTGTCTCTGCACCACGATGAACACCGCCGATACCGCCTGTTGCGAACACACGGATACCTGCCATGTCAGCTACCATCATCGTTGTTGCAACAGTTGTTGCAGCTGGAACTTTTAGAGCTATTGCCGAAGCAAAGTCTCTTCTTGAAGCTTTGCGAATGCCTGGTTTTGCCATAAGCTCAAGATCATCTGCCGATAGACCAACTTTTACTTTGCCATCTATAATAGCTGTTGTTGCAGGAACCGCTCCCATGCTGCGAACGATATCCTCAGCTTTTTTAGCAAACTCTAAGTTTTGCGGATAAGGCATACCGTGCGAGATAATTGTTGACTCAAGTGCAACAACTGCCTTCCCGCTATCAAGCGCCTCTTGTACTTCAGGTAGAATATCAAGATATTTCTTCATTTTAAAAACTCCTTTGTTTTTTTATATTAATACAATGGTTTTATCACCGTGTATTTTAAAATTAATCAACCATCGAGAGGGAGATTCTCCCCTTTTTGGTATCGACTGCGAGAACAGTAACTGAAACTCTATCCCCAACTTTTAGCACCTCAGAGGGGTGCTTTATAAATTTATTGCAGATTTTTGATATATGGACAAGTCCGTCCTGATGAACTCCAATATCGACAAATGCTCCAAAATCAACAACATTTCGAACAACTCCGTCTATCTTCATCCCATCTGTTAAGTCTTTTATATCGAGCAGGTCTGAGCGAAGAGTTGGCATAGGGAGGCTATCTCTTATATCGCGACCAGGTTTTTGAAGCTCTGAAATTATATCTGCAAGGGTTTCGTTTCCTATCTCGCACTCTTCCATAACTTTCGCTTTGCCATACTGCGAAATCCGCTCTTTTAAATCAACTATCTTCTCACTTGCAATATCAGCTGGCTTTAAATCGAAAAGCTTTAGAAGTTTTTTTGCGGCAGTATAGCTCTCTGGGTGGACTGATGTTGCATCAAACGGCTCTTTTCCGCCCGAAACTCTCAAAAATCCAGCACATTGAACAAATGCTTTAGGGCCAAGTTTTGCAACCTTTAAAAGCTCTTTTCTGCTCTTAAATGCTCCGTTTTCATCTCTATATTTCTCAATATTAGTAGCCACTGAAGCGGTTATACCAGAAATCTTTGATAAGAGCGAAGGTGAGGCAGTATTTAAATCAACTCCAACAGAGTTTACGCAGTTTTCAACAACTCCATTGAGGGTTTCGGTGAGTTTATTTGTCGGTAAATCGTGCTGATACTGTCCAACTCCTATGCTTTTTGGGTCGATTTTAACAAGCTCTGCAAGCGGGTCGAGCAATCTTCGAGCTATTGAAACAGCGCTCCTAAAAGAAACATCAAGATCCGGAAACTCTGCCGCTCCAAGCTTTGAAGCCGAGTATACCGAAGCTCCTGCCTCTGAAACAACAGCGTAGCTCACATCTTTATCGCACTCTTTTATAGTATCGACTATAAAAATCTCGCTCTCTTTAGTCGCTGTTCCATTACCAATAGCAACAACATCTACATTATACTTTTTTATCGCCGCAAGTACAAGCCTTTTTGACTCTTCAATTTTTTTCTGCGGTGGAGTTGGGTAGATAACAAAGTGGTGAAGCATTTTTCCCTGCTCATTTATAACTGCTATCTTGCACCCTGTTCTATAACCAGGGTCAAGGCCTAAAATCGTCTTGCCAACAAGCGGCGGGCTCATAAGTAGTGGGTAGAGGTTGCCAGCAAAGCTTTTTATTGCCCCCTCGGCTGCCCTCTCGGTTAGGATATTTCGAGTTTCACGCTCGAGAGCTGGCGCTATAAGTCTTGAAATGCTATCCTCTGCGCAAAATTTAACGGTATCGTACATACTGTTCTTATGAGCATATTTGTTTAGAATTTGCGATAAAAGATAGTTTTCATCATACTCTATCGAAACTTTTAGAAAACCCTCTTTCTCCCCTCTGTTTATAGCTAAAACCCTATGGTCGGCCACGGTTTTAACCCTGTCGCGAAATTCATAATACCCCTCATAAACGCTCTCGGTCTCACTGTCGCCAGTAGCGGTTATCTGCGCATTTGCAACGCAGTATTCTCGCATTTTGGTTCTTATATCGGCATCGGTTGAGAATATTTCAGCAACGATATCGCATCCACCAGATAGCGCATCTTCCGCAGTCGGTACTTCTTCTGTGATATATTCCGCCGCAGCTTGCAGTGGGTCTATGCATAGCGATAAGTCATCGGACAAAATAAGCTCTGCAAGCGGCTCAAGTCCGCGCTCCCTTGCAATAGTTGCCCTTGTTCTTTTCTTTTGCTTATATGGTCGGTAGATATCCTCAAGTCGAGCTTTAGTTTCTGCCTCATTTATTAGTTTTAGCAGCTCTTCGGTCATCTTCCCTTGTTCTTCTATATTTTTTATAACCGATTGCTTATCGGCCATAAGCTCGGTTAGATAGCTATATCTCTCAGAAATAGAGCGCAGAGTTGTATCATCGCAACTGCCGGTGAGCTCTTTTCGGTATCTCGCTATAAACGGAATGGTGTTCCCTTCATCTATAAGCGAGAGGATATTTTTCATATGCTCTTCTCGAAGCCCAAATTCTTTTGTTAAAATTTCGCCTACTTGCATCTTTATCTCCTTTGTTTTTTGGTGTTTGCTTTGTTGCTAATCAAATTTATCTATTTTTGATATTTTCTTTTAGTGGCGTTATCTGCTCTCTTCCGCGCCCGCCCGCAGAGGCGAACCCTTCGGGCTCGCCTCGCTCGAATTTCATTCGAGCGCCGCACCGCAGTGCGGCTATCTGCGGGCGGGCTGGTTTAAACGATAACTCATAAATAAAGCTCTCTTGAAGAAAACTCTTCCACCGACTTTTATCACCTATTTTTATCTACCCACCACTTACAGGTTAGTAAGCAAAAAGATATAATCCTCTTGCTTACAAATCTACCTCTGGCATCTGGCGCTCTCCTTATTTCTAAAGCCTCTTATCTTGAAAAAAGTTAGTTAGAAGTGCTGCACATTCTTCCTCTAAAACACCGCCAATAACATCAGGTTTCGTCGGGTACCCTCTCATCGAGAGATCGATAATAGACCCCATTCCACCTTTATCGGTGTCGAATGCACCAAAAACTACCCGCTTTATCCTACTTTGCAAAATAGCCCCACTGCACATAATGCATGGCTCAAGTGTTACGAAAAGCGAGCAGTCGTGAAGATTTGCCCGTCCAAGTTTTTTTGCGGCAGCTTCTATCGCTATCATCTCGGCATGAAGGAGCGGGTTTGTATAAAGCTCTTTGCTATTAACCCCTTCAGCTATTACCTCGCCATTTAATGCAACCGCCGCTGCGACTGGTATATCACCGTGTCTCAGGGCAGTTTTCGCTTTTTTTATAAGGTAGCTAATTATCTCTTTATCGTTCATCACCATAACCTCAAATCCCCTACAAAAACAAGTATTGAAGCTGCTATCGCGCACAAAAACGAGAATTCAAGAAAAGATATCTTTATTCTATCGTAGAAAAAGAGCGAGCCGTTATAGCTTCGAAGGTTTGTCCGCCTTTTATAGCAATAATAAACAGCCGCTACTATTCCACCAATAATGCCAATTCCGTTCACAATATTGTTTACTATGCTTAATGGCAACGCTCCCATAATATTACTAATCAAAAAGGGGGTTCCTATAATAAATATCATCAAACCAAACCGCGATATTATGCTAACTGCGACCGATTTATACCGAAGCGATAAAAAGCAGAGGATATATGATAGCGCAAAGTTTAGCGGGATAAGCATAACCGACTCTGCACACAAGGCATAGATAGTTGAAACAAATAAACATGCAAAGCTATCGCCAAATCTCGTAAACCTGCGAAGGATAAATTGCCTAAAGACAAACTCCTCAATAAGTATGTTTACAATAATATATTGAATAATATTATTCTGCACAAAAAACCATTCGTTGCCTAAAAGCAGAGTATTAACTTCAAATTCTATCCCGAGATCTCTGAAAAAAAGATAGGTTGGTACTGTGAAGAATGAAAGGGCGCTATAAACGCCTATTGTTATTAAAATCGGTGGGATAAGCCGCTTTGGAGTTAATCGAATTTTACTTGAAATCGGCATTTTTTCTGCTTTTGCAAATCGCAGCAGTATTAAAAATGGCAGATGGTAGATTATACCAAGCAGTATAACAAAAGTTGTTAGTGCGATATTCAAAGCAATTCCAAAAGAGCCTTCAAACGCAAGGGCAATATCTACCGAAAACGGTCGAATATATCTCTCAAAGAGAAGATTCTCTATTAAGGCATTCAATATGAAATAAATTATCAGCGCATTAGAAGCAAACCCAGAAACTCGAAGCAATGCCGCTTTTTCAGCAGACTTATCATCAAGATTTAAAAAACCGAGCTTCGGGGTATAAATTTTTGAATTATTCGGCTCGATACTATCACCTCCGTTTAGCGCTTAACTTGGTTGATTAGTAAAAGGGTGTTTTATTATCAGGCTCTATTATCTCTGCTATGAACACCCTCATCTGCATAAACCGCTATACCACTCATAAATTCTTACTTAAATATATCGAGCTTTGATAATCTCTCATATGCCTCGTGTATTTTTTCTTCAGAGACGGTTAGCGCTATTCGAAGATAACCCTCACCAGCAGCACCAAAAGCAACGCCCGGCAGAATTAAGATATGCGCCTGCTCAAGGATTATATCTGCAACTTCAGTGCTTGATAGTCCCGTCTCTTTTATAGATGGAAATAGATAGATGCTACCTTGCGCCGCTCCAAGTGATATGTTTTTGAGCTTTGAAAAAAGCTCCTTTGCAAGTCGTCCTCTCTTTAGCATAACATCAGCTACCTGCTTTTTAATCTCCGCTCTGTTTCGAAGGGCGCAAATCGCGGCACGCTGGTTCGCTGCAGGAGCTGTGAAAACCATGCTGTCTGATATCGTTTTAACAGCCTGTAAAAAACAGTTTTCTCCAACGATATTTCCAACTCTAAATCCCGTCATAACAAAATTTTTGCTAAATGAGTTTATTGTTATCGTTCTCTCAAACATCCCAGGAAGCGATGCTATCGGAGTGAAAGTTCCATCATAGATAAAGTCCGTATAGATATCATCAGCAACAACGCAGATATCATGTTTCTTTGCAAAATCTGCAATTTCATTTAGCGTTTCAAGGCTATAGCAAACAGCAGTCGGGTTATTTGGAGTATTAACTATCATACCGACGGTTTTATCGGTTATATATTTTTCTGCTCTCTCCATATTAGGTTTCCAGCCTTCGCTTTCATAGCACGGCACGAAAACAGGTTTCTTACCGCCAAGCTCTACCTGGCCTTTATATGAAGCAAAATAAGGGTCAAAAATAAGAACCTCATCGCCTGGTTCTCCAAGCGCTGTCATAGTTAGCGTCATTGCGCTACAACCAGCAACTGTTATATAAACATTCTCCTGCTTTATATCGAAATTATAATCTTCTTTATAGAACTTGACAATCTCATCGCGAAGCTCTGGGTCTCCCCAAGGGTTTCCGTATTTTGTGAACCCAGCTTTTGCCCCCTCATACATTGCCTCTATTATCATAGGAGGTGTTGGCAGATCAAAATCGCCAACCGATAGATTTAGAAGATCATCATATCTCGAAACCTTCTCAAAAAAAGATAGTAGCGCATTTGGCGGCTGATTTTTATGGTAACTTCCAATAAATTTGTTCATATTAAAAATCCTTTCAATTTGTTTATATTTTAATTCAGATACTTAAAACTTTTAAAAATGCTCTTCTTTTCGAAGACGGCGAAGCTCACGGCGACGCGCCCCATGCTCCCATTCAAGCTTCTGCTCCTCTGTTTCAAGGCGAAGTCTCGGGACTGTTTTCGGACGCTGTTCCTCATCAATAGAGACCATGACAAGATAAGCTTGATTTACCTTTTCACGCCTACCATCGAGATATTCAATATAGGTTCGAACGCGAACTTCCATCGAGCTATTTCCAACATAAGTTATCTCGCCTTTTAAGACTATAGTGTCATTTATAAAGGCGGCCGAGCGAAAATGAAGATTATCAACATAAACGGTCGTAACATCTGTTCCGCAGTGTCTCCTCGCAACAACAGCCGCAACAACATCTATCCACTCCATAAGCCGACCACCAAACAGCCTTTGATTGCCGTTTATATGTTGTGGCATAAGGATATGCACCTGCTCACATCTGCTCTCGTCTATTGTTTTTTCGTTTTGCAAATTTCATCCCTCCAATAAAGTCCGTGAATATTATTATATCATAAATAGAGAATAAAAAACAATGATTTTAACAGTATTCTAAATAGCATTTTAGCTAATAATAGTCTCATCGCACTAAAAAAAACGTTGCAAAACTAATCTTTATTCAGGCTAATGCGAAGAGGCGGTAGCTGTCATCTTGATTTTTATCATCGTTTTTGATAAATTCATTTCAAATAGCTTTCAAAAAAGCTGTATTTGACTTATAAATTTAACATTTAGTCGGAAAAAATATCTTGTATAGACAGTCAAAAGTAGGTATAATATATAAAGATGTTTTATCCCCAAAATTTAGTTTGGGATAAAACGATAGATTTTTTTGGGAGAGATAAATTTAATGCACAATATTTCAAGGCAACAAGTTTTGCAAAAGGTTAATTCAAATCAAACAAGTGGACTTTCAAAAACAGTCGCAGAGCAGCTGCTTATAAAAAACGGTAAAAATCAGCTAATCGAGAAGAAGCCACCCTCGATAATTATAAGGTTTTTGCACCAATTTAAAGATTTTATGGTTATAGTTCTTATAGTTGCTGCCATAGTATCCTATCTCGTGAGCGGTCACGCGGTAGATAGCCTTGTTATAATGGCAGTTGTCTTGATGAATGCAATCCTTGGGGTAACTCAAGAGAGCAAAGCAGAAAAATCGCTCGAAGCACTCAAAAAGATGGCGGCACCCTCTGCTAAAGTTTTGCGAGACCACAAACGAGAGATAATCCCGGCGTCGGAACTTGTTGTCGGTGATATTATATTTATTGATGCGGGTGATTTAGTGCCTGCAGATGCACGAATTTTAGAGTGCGCAAACCTTAAGGTTGAAGAGTCAGCTCTCACCGGCGAGAGCTTGCCTGTTGAAAAGATAGCGGAAGCTGTTGAAGGTGAAGATATACCTCTTGGAGACCGCAAAAATATGCTCTATTCGAGCACAATAGCGACATATGGCAGAGCGACCGCTGTTGTTGTTTCCGTTGGTATGGCGACCGAAGCCGGCAAAATCGCCCATTCTCTTGCAGAAGAAAAAGAAGAGCAAACCCCTCTCCAGAAGAGATTAACTCAGATAGGTAGTTTCCTTGGTGTTCTCGCAATAATTATCTGTATAGCGATTTTTGCAATCGGCATAGCAAATGGCACCCCGTTTATCGAGATATTTATGACTGCTGTAACCCTTGCTGTTGCGGCAATCCCTGAGGGACTCCCTGCAATAGTCACAATAGTTTTATCTATGGGAGTTTCAAGGCTTGTAAAAAAGAATGCGATAATAAGAAAACTACCAGCAGTTGAGACCCTTGGTAGCGCATCGGTTGTTTGCTCTGATAAAACAGGAACGCTCACTCAAAACAGAATGACTGTTGTTGAGTTTTACAAAGGTGGTAGACAGTTTAAAACCGAGGATAACACCACTGCTGCAATGGAAGTTTTAGTGCCGGCGGCACTATGTTGTGATGGAACGGTTGAGAAAAACGAAGACGGAACCCTAAAGCATGTTGGTGACCCAACAGAAACGGCAATAGTTGCAGGCCTTTTAGCGCTTGGCAGCGAGAAGAAAACTATAAATGCGAAATACCCGAGGATTTTTGAAATCCCCTTTGATTCAGATAGAAAGATGATGACCACCCTCCATCGAGATGGACAACGCTTTTTCTCGGTGACAAAAGGGGCTGTCGACCAGATACTCGCAAGATGCACAAATGTCGATAAAGAGTCGGTTATGGTTGCAAATAAGCAGCTTGCAGAAAAGGCTCTTCGCGTTCTTGCTGTTGCAGTTCATCGTTTTGAGAAAAAACCATTCGTAACAACCTCCGATTACCTTGAAAACAACCTTGAGTTCGTAGGGCTTATCGGTATGATAGATCCTCCTCGCGAAGAGGCAAGAGCGGCAGTGCAAAAATGTAAAATTGCAGGTATTACACCTGTTATGATAACAGGAGATCACAGAGATACGGCAGTCGCAATAGCAAATGAGCTTGAGATAATAAGTAACCCTGAGCATTTAGTGCTAACTGGTGCTGAGCTTGATAAACTCACCGACCTGCAGCTTGCATCTATTATCGATAATGTTCGAGTTTATGCAAGGGTTTCACCTGAGCATAAGATTAAGATAGTTAAGGCTTGGAAGAGCAGAAATCATATTGTTGCTATGACAGGCGACGGGGTAAATGATGCTCCAGCGCTAAAAGCTGCGGATATCGGATGTGCTATGGGAATAACCGGCACTGAGGTTTCAAAGGGCGCCGCTGATATGATTTTGACCGATGACAATTTCGCAACTATCCCAGCCGCCATTGAAGAAGGGCGCTCTATCTATACAAACATCAAAAAATGCATCTCTTTCTTGCTCTCGGGAAATTTAGGCGAAGTCCTTGCTATCTTCACTGCAATGCTTGCAGGACTCGGAACTCCTCTCCTCCCAACTCAAATCCTATGGGTAAACCTTATAACCGATTCACTTCCGGCAGTAGCACTTGGAGTTGAACCAACTGAAAAAGATATAATGGAGAAACCTCCTCTTCCTGCAAATAGCGGATTTTTCACAAAAACTATGGTGAGCAAAGTCGTTCTTATGGGAGTAATGCTCGCTTCAATAACTCTCATCGCCTATATTGCCGGCCTTTATTGGCTGCCGCAAACAGGGGAGGGAGTTGCGCAGACTATGGCGTTTATGACCCTTGCCCTCTGCCAGCTATTCCATGCATTTAACCTAAAGAGTAACCATTCGCTATTTCGTGGCGGCCTGTTTAGCAATAAATCACTACTGCTTGCTTTCGTTGCCGGCATCGCACTCCAGGCAGCTGTATATTATGTTCCGTTCCTTGCGTCTGTTTTTGGAATTGTTCAGCTCGAGACGATAAATCTCCTATTCGTACTCGCACTATCTATTGCACCTATTCCGATAATGGAACTCGCAAAAGCTGTTGTTCGGATGTTTAGCGGCGATAAGGAAACAAATATTGTATCTTAAAGATACAGTGAAATATTCGGTGTATTGCGGCTATTTTGTCAAAAAAACACGTTTTTGTAACTTTACAATATGAAATAATTCTGGTATAATACGATAATAATTACAATTATCAATATAAGAGGTTTGTTTAAGATGAAATTTTCAAAACAGAGATTGTTAATACACAATGCGGTGCGTGATAATAGAATTCACCCAACTGCCGACGATGTTTATGCGATACTTCGACCTCAAAACCCCAACTTAAGCCTTGGGACAGTTTATCGCAACTTAAACAATTTAGCTAGAAACGGCGAGCTATTAAAAATTACTATGCCAAATGGCGGCGATCGGTTTGATGCGGATGTGAGCAACCATTATCATTTTGTCTGTACCGACTGCAATGAGGTGTTCGACCTTGAAATTCCGCAGATTTCAGCCGCTGTTGACGAAGCTGTTGACGAAGCTGTTGAAACCCTCGATTTTGAGGTGGATAGCTATCAACTTGTCTTTAACGGAAGGTGCAAAAACTGCAAGAAAAAGAGTTCATAAAAAATAATGCTGTTTAAAATAAAAAATATGTTGACAAACTAAAAAACTGTTGATATAATATTTAGGCAGCATAAAGATGCTGGTGTAGCTCAGTTGGTAGAGCAGCTGATTTGTAATCAGCAGGTCGGGGGTTCAAGTCCGTCCACCAGCTCCATAAGTTTCAAATCTTTCAAATTGA
>CAYJGN010000047.1:0-14606 GCA_964369635.1 uncultured Oscillospiraceae bacterium | reverse complement strand
ATAATTGTAGGATTATAAACAAAGGCAACAGATCGTGCACAGCAGGATTTTTATTTTAACTTATAACAGTATAGTCATCATCCTCAAGTATCTCAATAAGCATACCTGAAACGGTATTAAATTCATCCTCATCATCAATAGATATATAACTTTCACTACCATCTGAGAGTGGATCTACAATAAGCTTTAGAATTACAAAAGGCTCTTCGGAATATTCTTCAGTTTCATCATCAATAGGAAACAATGCATAATACTCATTCCCATTGTATTCAACGGTTGCTGCAACTTCAAATTCTTCGATATCGCCCTCATCGTTTTCAAGGGAGATAATCTCAGCTTCATAGAATTCGTCCTCATCAAAGGGGAGGTTTTCAAAGATATCGTCTTCGTAGTCAGTGTTTGCCATAAATGCTCCTTGTATATTATTATTTTATTATATTTTACATCTATTATTCAGTTAAGTCAACAAAAAACTGGGAGTAGAGAAAAAAGATGTTCGACAGAATGCGTTGTTAAACGATTTACTAAAAATCATACAAAAAAATTAAAAAAATATCATAAAAACTATTGACAAATGACTATATATATAGTATTATGAAATTGCAAAAGAGTCTAAGCGAAAGTAAAATGAAAGAGGTGATTCCGATGGTTCCTGATATTAGCGAAACCATACTGAAGCATATTGAGATGGGATGCTCTAAATAATCAAAAACAGTGCGTAAATAAGCAATGTTGATTTGTAGCGAATAGCTAATAATATAGATACAAGAGATTTCTCTCAATATATAGATCCAAGACTAACCATTTAGTACCTAATGCAATACGATATTTTGAAGATAAAAGCCTCAAAGTTCAAATAGGTCATTTTGAAAAGTGCATATCGGGTTTAATTAAGAGAAGCATCAATAAAGGGATGCAGAAAATATATAGTTAAATTAAAATTATATTATAAGTGTAAACCGAATTGCAAAAGGTAAGATCAAAATAGAGTTTTAGTTATATGTTACGCAAGTATTAAACAAGGTGACTGTAATTTAAGGCTTGAAGTATTGAAAAAGGTTATAACCCCCGGAAAGCAAAAGATAAGCAGATATAAATGCAAATCATAATGTTAAAAGTTAAAGGTTAGTAATAGGATAAAATGAGTAATGAGGTATAGGCCAATGGCGTAAAATGTGTAAACTAAAATAGAAAATAGTTAGCACAAGCAAAAAATGAATACAAAGCATTTTTAGAAAACATATAAATATATAAAATTTAATGTTAGGAAAAAAGGCCAATGTACTAAGTAACTTAAAAGGCATGTTTAAATAGGTAAGTTGTCATGAAGGTTAGAACCCTTTGGGGCAACGAAAACAGCCGATTATCTAAGTGAGAATAAGTAAATGATATAAATCGGTTGATAAATATTAAATAGCTTTGAATTTAGAGCGACCTTAAAACGGTCGCTCTTATTTTTTATTAAATTTTTGTTAGTATGTTTTTATGTTTGATTGGGGGAGAATAATTTGATATAATTAAATAAATAAACGGTATGAAATGGCGGTTAATATGAACTACAAACAGATACTTGAAAATAAAGAGATAATAACCTATATCGATATGGCTGATAAAGTTTTATCGCAGCTTGGGTTCACTGAGCATGCGATGCCGCATGTTAAAAAGTGCGCAGAAAAAACAGGCGAAGTTCTCCTTGAACTGGGTTACTGCGAGCGGGAAGCGGAGCTTGGTCGTATTGCAGGGTATATGCATGATATTGGAAATGTTATAAATAGAGTGGATCATGCTCAATCAGGTGCGGTTATGTCATTCGCAATTCTTCGAGATATCGGCGCTGATCCAGATGAGATAGCAAAGATTATCGGTGCAATAGGAAATCACGATGAGGGGACAGCAAATCCAATAAGCCCAATTGCTGCAGCGCTAATTCTCGCAGATAAGAGCGATGTGCGGCGCTCAAGAGTTCGCAATACCGATTACCTAACCTACGACATACACGACAGGGTAAATTATGCTGTAGAAAAATCAAGCCTTGTTGTTTCGGGTTTATCTAAAACTGCAATTTTAGACCTCACTATTGATACAAAGATATGTCCTGTTATGGACTATTTTGAAATATTTTTAAACCGCATGGTGCTGTGTAAGAGGGCGGCTGATTATCTTAAAATAAAATTTGAGCTTGTGATAAACGGCTTAAGGCTGCTATAGTTTTTTGCGATTTAACAGGGGAGAGATCTAAATATAATGGGGTTAAGCAAAAGGTGATATCTATGCTGATTGAATTATTAAAGCAATAAAAAAGTCGGAAGAACTGTGAAGTCTTTCCGGCTTTTATTATTTTTATCTTTTCCGTGATATTTCCGTCTAAAATAGAATGTAAGTAGCTATTATTAAATTTCAAGTGTATACATAAGATAAATAACAGTTAGAATTAAATTAAAAGCAGGTGTTATAAAAATGAAAATTTTTCTGCTACTTGTCGATTTTATGTTATTTGAGAAGTGGAAGGCAAGTACCGTACCGATAATAAGACCTGCAAGCATAATGCCTAAAAAAATTCTATTTGCAGGAATTGAAATAAGGTTTGCTATATAAGGAGTTGTATAGTGAGCCAAAAGATAAGTCGCGGGGACAATAGCAAGGGGAAATACATTTAAAGCATAATTGCGTCGACCAGCTCGCATATAAAAATATCCCATTAGCAAAACTATCGCGATAATGCTGCTGCTCTCTCCGGTCATAAGCTCACCTCTTTTAAAAATAATAAAAATTCATCTCTATATTGCTCCGCATAGTCTCCAACAAAAAGGGCGGATATTGCTCCCTCGGTATAATAGATCGCATTTTCAAGTTTTGGAACTTCAGCGGGGTTGTACTCGGTGAAATCTTCAATTAATTTCGCTATATGTGCCTCAAGTGCTAAAGAAACTTGGGCAGCATCTTCAGCTGATGGGGTAACAACTACAACAACTTCGTCAGAAACAAATCCCGTAGCATCTAATAGCTGGACTATCTGCAAGGTGTTTAGTGCGTTTAATGCTAAATTTGTTGAGGCTATATTCTCTTCAACTTCAAAAAATGAGATCTCGCTGTTTAGAGATGAAGCGGTTTCAATAAAATTCGTGAAATCTATCTTATCATCTTCTGATCCGCTATCTGAATTTGAGGATGATGACGGTTGCGATGAAGAGGATGATGACGGTAAAGATGATGAACTTTCGGTTGATGAGCTCTCATCAGGGTCGCTGCTTAAGCTGCTGGATGAATTATCTGTGTCACCGCAGGCGTATAAGCTTAAGGTTAATATCAAGACTAAAAATAGTAATTTAAATTTTCTCATTATGCAAGCTCCTTTATAGCGTGAGTTTTTAAATAATCGTACCATTTGCCATAATATTCGGCGGTAATATGAATACCATCATAAGGGGATGCCTCAGATGGGAGGTAGAATTCTGCATCTCTGATTGCTACGGTTGATTCAAGATAGAACGCCCCTTTTTCTTGGCACATATAGTATAGTTTCGTGTTATACGAGTATATTCTTGAATTTGCGAACAAGGGGTCTGTCGCTTCTTTCTCGCGCGTTACAGGTAGCATCTCTTGAACAATAATATAAGCGCCTGGAACTGCCTCTTTGAGCATGTCGATAAACAAGCCATATTGCTCAACCATATAGTCGGTGTCCATCCAATTTATACCGTTCATTCCAAGCATGACATATATAATCTTCGGACTATAATTTCGGACAGCTTGAATAGCTGTATATTCAGCGCCCTGCTCGTCGGTATAGATTAGCTCATCGACGATAGAGACAACATTAACACTGCGCTCGGCAAGTATTAGAGAGTTTTGCACAAATGGCATGTTTTTAAAGCCTTCAGTAAGACTATCTCCGATAAATGCGACATTTTCAAAATAGCTATCATCAACAGGGGGACACTCAGGTATAACTTTACCCATATATGCTGCCATTATTTCATCACTGTAAAGAGGTGTTTCAACATATTGCGGAACGGAAATTTCAACCCTGTCCCATATAGCTATTTGACTATCCGATGAAGAGTCATCAACCGAAACTATCCGAAGATTGAAAATTTCGAACACAGATATAACCAATATTGATAAAAACACAAGAGTTAGAGTAAATAAAAAAAGTCGCCTTATTATGTTGTTTCGTCGTTTTTGTTTTCTGTTCATTAAAGTAATCCTTATTATTAATATCTTAATTATAACGTTTTTTTGAAAATAATCAATCACTATTGACTAAATCTTAATGAAATTATATAATAAAAGCCTGGAAAAATTAAAAGTAATATGTCATTATTTTGATATTAATCGGTTTTTTGTATTATACAACAGTTTTGTTAATATTAAATGTCATTAACCAAATAGAAAATGCTACTGTAGCTCAGTTGGTAGAGCAGCTCATTCGTAATGAGCAGGTCAGGGGTTCAAGTCCCCTCAGTAGCTCCAGGCAGCGTGACGCTGCACCCAATTCGCGCCTTAGGCTTTTGCTTAGGGCGTGATTTTTTTGCCCGCGTCCATACAAGTCCTATATCGTCAACCGCACTACTCGTCACAAACTGCACTTAGTTTGCGACGTTTTTTTGCAATTAATCTCTTTAGCCATTAACTCAATTTGACGAGTAAAATATAGATAGTTGAGTTTAGATAAACAAAGTAAATCGTTTCAAAAAACAATCATTTTAGTTGGTTGTTTTTTTCGAAAACAAATAATATGCATCCATTTTGATGATGTTTTGTAATCTCTTTGTAACTTTTAACGAGTAACCTTTAAATAAGCTATAAATATGCAGTTTTAGTAGATTAATTGAAATGTATAATAATAATTATTAAAAGGTTAGTTTATGCATAGTGGAGGGTGTTACTGGTAATGAAAAAGCTCGTTAATCATTGACTTTTTCTCGAACATATAATAAAATAAATATAAATAGAGTAGATTGTTTTTAAAAGGAGAATTTTAAATGGGAACTCAAAATACCGTAATAAAAGTGGATAGATTAATTTCGATAAATCAGCTAATTTTAATGATTGGCGGAGGTGCTTATGGCCTTTTGTATATCTTTACGGGAGATACCATTGTCGGCCTTGCTATAGTTATAGCAACAGCTTTGCTTGTTGGAAGCGTTCAGTTTTTGAAAAAGAGGGAAAAGTTTGATATATGCATAGCGCTTATAACCTATGTTCAGTTAGCGCTTATCGTTGGTTTTGGTGTATTGAGTTTTAATTTGGTCTCTTCGATATCCCTTATTTCAGCTTCTCTTGCATTTAGTGGTTTATACTATAAACCAAAACTGCTCATAACCCAGTGGGGAATATCAGCAGCTATTTTAATTGTTTTGTTATTTGTTGGCGGCGGAGTTTTTTATGGCTTTGCAGGAATGGATACGATTGCAAGAGCCCTTTTAGGATTTAACTTCTGTGTTCTTTTCGTTTATTTTCTTGTTAAATGGGGAACTCGGTTTATTGCTAATGCAAATGCTGAAAAACAGCATAGCGAAGATCTTCTTTTACAGGTCGAGGATAATCTCCGAGCAAATAAAGAGAGTGCTAAAAAGCAGAGAAGGATATTTAATGAAGTTGGGAATAGAAGTGCAAATTTAGCGGGAACCTCAGAGAGAATGCTTGATATTGCAAACTCACTAAAAGAGAGCTCAAATAACCAAGAGCAGATAATAGAAGAGCTGCTTCGAGAGAGCAATGCTATTGAGTGCGAATTGCTCGAAGCGCAAAAGAAAGCTGTTGACTCAAGGAATACTGCTATGGAGAGTGTTTCAAAACTTGAAGATAATAATGCGAAGATGAAGGAAGTTGTTTTAGCTATCTCTGAAATAGAGAGTTCTTCGTCTAAAATAAACGGAATAATTAAGGGAATAGAAGATATCGCTTTTCAAACTAATATTTTGGCACTTAATGCATCTGTTGAGGCGGCAAGAGCAGGTTCTGCCGGTAAAGGATTTGCTATAGTTGCCGAAGAGGTCCGCTCTCTTGCGAGCAATTCATCGAAAGCTGCAAGTGATAGTAGCAAGCTTGTTGATGATTCGATTAAAAATGTTAAAGTTGGCGTTAAGCTTGTTAATGAAGCGGTTACTAATATGGCAGAAGTTATGGAGTTTTCAAAAACTGCTGCTTCGAATGCGGGAATTATTAACGAACTTATGGATGCTCAGGTTTTGAATATTAATAATATATTAAAGCAGATTCAGACGATAACTGCTGATATATCAAGAACATCTTCAACAGCTGAGGAGAGCACCTCGATTGCGAATGAAATAACAAATGAACTTCGCTCGATAAATAATGCAGTTAATAGCTAAATTGTATTATTAAATACTAATGTTATAAATATATTTGAACATGAATTGAGTTATTTTAGTCATGTTGAAGGTTGGTTAATTTGGATAATACGAGCTTTATACAAACTAAATACCAAAATTGCTTGGGTTGTAACAAGTGTGTTTTTATATGCCCAACAGGTGCAAATGAATCGTTTTTTGAGTCGGATGATGGTAAGGTTTTCATAAGGCCAGGGCATTGCATCTCTTGTGGTGAATGCATTGATATTTGTGATCATGATGCACGTGATTACGATGACGATACTGAGCGGTTTTTTGAAGATATTAAAAATGGGGAGAAAATATCTGTTGTTGTTGCGCCTTCGTTTAACCAAAACTTTGATGAAACGAATAAATTTTTTGGATTTTTGAAGTATATTGGCGTTAATAAAATTTATGATGTTTCTCTTGGCGCTGATATTTGCACATGGGGTCATGTTAAAGCTCTAAAAGAAAATAAAGTTGGGAAAATTATATCACAACCATGCCCTGTGATTGTAAGCTATATTGAAAAGTTTGAACCGAAACTTATAAAATATTTATCGCCTATTCAAAGCCCGGTTATTTCAACTGCTATTTATCTTAAAAAATATGTTGGAATTGATGATAAAATTATGTTTTTATCGCCATGTATTGGTAAAAAGCGAGAATGCATAATTAGTGAGACGAATGGCGCTCTTGAATATAATGTTACATTTGAAAAATTCAGTGAATATTTAGCTGAAAACAACATCGATATAGACGGATTTTCTCCTGTTGGATTTGATAATATGAAAGGATCCATAGGATTTACCTTTCCGCGTCCAGGTGGACTTTGTGAGAATATTAAGTATCATATGGATGATGATATTTGGATTAAAAAAATAGAGGGAATTCGGGATATAAAAAAATACTTTAAAGATTATTTAGAGGATATAGAGAACGATAGGGCCGTGCCTGATATTGTTGATGCTTTAAACTGCAAAGATGGTTGTAATCTTGGAACAGGAACATCAAAGAAGGTTCGCGTTAATGAAGTTGATTTTAAACTTAACAAATCAGTAAAAGATGTTGAGAAAGATCATTCTGAGAAATTGATGAAATATTTTGATGAAACGCTCGATATTTCGGATTTCATTAGAAGATATGTTGATAGGAGCGCAAATTATAAAAGAGATGAAAGCGTATCTCTTGAAGATGCCTATATTTCGCTCGGTAAATACACCGAGGAAGAGAGGAATATCAACTGTTTTAGCTGTGGATATGGCAATTGTCATGATTTTGTTTATGATCTTGCAACGGGGCATAACGATAAGAACAACTGTCGGCATTATCTGCTAAACAAGTTTAAAAAAATAAGCCTTTTTGATAGCTTAACAGGGCTTAAAAATCGGTATAGCTATGATAAAGCTATACTTAAATATACTGAAACGCATTCGGGTTTTATTGGGATAGCTTTTATTGATATTAACGGGCTAAAACAGGTTAATGATGTAAAGGGTCATAGTTTTGGCGATGAGCTTATTATTAACTGTGCAAGTCTGCTTGAATCAATTTTTGGGAAAAATGTTTATCGCATTGGTGGAGACGAATTTGTTGTTTTAGAGAACTTTGATAATATGATTGCTTTTGAGAATAAAATTGAGAAATTGAGTAACTTATTACTTGAAAACAAAGATATTAGCCTATCGTATGGCACTTCAATAAGCCGAGAATCATCAGACTTGGAAGCAAAACTTGAAGAGGCAGATAAAGCTATGTATGCTGCTAAAAGGGAGTATTACAGGCTGAAAGGCGATAGAAGAAAAGATAGATAAAACCCTGCGACGATTAATCGTCGCAGGGTTTTTTAGTGTATGGTTTGCTCTGAATATTTATATTAGTATTTTATCGCGAATATCCTTATTAAGTGGTATGTAGTTTCCTTTATATCTATTTGTGATGGGATTTTTTTGCGTGTAGTCAACATATAAGATTTTTTCTTGAAGAAAAAGCGCTATCGCGGCTCGTTTAACGCCTTTTTTTCGTCGCAACCCTTCAATTTTATCAATTTCACGCAGCAAAATACCCATATTTTCTTGTTTTAGAGCCTGTGGCAAGGCGCCTTTGCGATTTGATAAAATCCAATCTTCCTTTAATAATTCAAGCGCTTTATCACGACCGATAACACTGCTGAAATATTCAAAAGTCCTTGTAAAAAAATCTTCGAGACCTTCTTTGAAAATCGGCGGTACAGATTTCGCGAATAATAGAAACATCTCATAAGGACTTTCAAAAAAAGGAGTTGCGCCGAGCAGAAGTTTTTCAAATCTTGCGCTGTTATATAGCTTGTCTACCGCGTATTCAACCGCCTCAAGCTCACTTAAATCATCGCGACTTAGAAAATCTGTTTCGATTACGCAATATGGCGGACTTTTATCAAACTTTGCAAATTCGCTGTTTTTCTCAAGAAAACTGCCGTGAAGAAGCTTTAGAAACCCAAGTTGGAGCATATCGGGTTTTAGAGTATAAACTCTGTTAAATCCTTCGATAAAACTTCTCTTATCCTCAAGAGGCAATCCTGCAATTAAGTCAATATGTACATGTAGATTGCGAGGCTCTATTAGCCGCGTAAGGTTGCGCAGTAGCGTTTTTGTGCAGGTTTTGCGGCGAACTGCTTTGAGTGTATCTTCATTTATGCTCTGTATACCGGCCTCAACTTGAAAAAGTCCCGCTGGTGCGCTATTAAATAATTCTATGATTTCATCGGTGAGGATATCGGCGGCAATTTCAAAATGAAAGCAAACGTCAGTTTCTTTTTTGTAGTTATCAATTATATGCTTTAATATTATAATTGTTCTTTTTATATTGGCATTAAAGGTTCTGTCTACAAACTTTATAGTCTTGCAGCCGCTTTTCGTTAATCTCTCTAAATTGGTAAATAGACTGTTCAGCTCAAAAAAACGAACGCCACAGCTCTCACCTGAGAGACAAAAACTGCAACTAAAAGGACAACCCCTGCTCGACTCGATATAGGCAATCCGTCCATTTAAAAGCTCGAAATATTCATCGGTATATGGATTTGGCGGCTCATCTTTTGAAACAAACGGCTGTGAAATATGGCTATTCGAGCAAAATCCTTCGATATCATAGAAACTGTGGTCATCAAAACTGTTGTTTTTAAAAACTGCTGATGCAAATTTGTAAAAAGGCTCTTCTCCCTCGCCGCAGATAATATAGTCAACCGATGGGTTATCTTTGAAAACTTCTGAGGGATTATAGCTAACTTCTGGGCCACCTAAAAGAATTTTAGTTTTTGGATTATGTCTTTTTATCTCTTTAAAGGTAGACTGAAGATATGATATGTTCCAAATATAGCAGGAAAAGCCGATTATGTCGGCATTTTTTGAAAGGATTTTTTTTAGAAGTTTTTCTTTATCTTCTTTTATTGTCGTTTCTAAAATCTCTATGTCTAAAAAATCGACGGATGCTTTTAGATAGTGAACTGCAAGAGAAGAGTGGATATATTTTGAATTTGTCGATACAAGTAAGATTTTCATAATGCTCCTATTGTTTATTGTAATATAATTATTATACCATCTATTGCAAAGGTTGTATCGGATTTTATGATATGAATTGTATATTCTGCGTAAAATAGCTATAAAATATAGATATGCAGCGTCTTCGCTATTGACAATAGTTAGATTAGTTGTTAATATAATAAAAGAGTGTGGGGGAGTAGTCAACGCATATGTTGCGTAATGTAATCGTCAACGCGTTTTTTTAGGAAAACCGGTTGCATTTTAAATGACAAGACTTATATTGCTTTTTGCGGTATAAGTCTTTTTTATTTGGAGGAATATGAGTTATTTATTATTAGTAGTAGGACTTGCAGCGCTTATAAAAGGGGCTGATTTATTTGTTTCAGGGAGCAGCAATGTTGCCCGCAAATTCAGCATTCCACCTATAATAGTGGGGCTTACTATCGTCTCACTCGGAACATCGCTTCCAGAAGCGGCGGTAAGCGTTACAGCGGCATTAAATGGTAGGAATAATCTGTCGCTTAGCAATATAACAGGTTCTAATCTGTTTAATCTTTTGATAGTTGTTGGAATCTGCTCAATCATAAACACGCTAAAATCAAACAAAGAACTTGTTCGACGAGATTTCCCGGCGGCAACGATTGCAGCAGTGCTACTACTTCTGCTTTCTCTTGATGGTATGCTTTCTCGTTTTGACGGATTATTTATGCTTATTCTCTGTTTTGGATATATAGGATATCTAATAAAAGATGCTTATAAAACAAAAGAGTTTTTCGAAGATAGCATGGGAACGCCTCCAATGGTTAAAAGTGTTATATTGATAGTTATTGGGGCGGGCGCTATAATACTCGGTGGTGATTTAGTTGTCAATAGTGCTGTTGAGATAGCGAGTGCACTTGGTATGTCGGACGCTCTAATAGGTCTTACAGTCTTAGCAATTGGTACCTCGCTTCCAGAGCTTGTCACAAGCGCAGTAGCGGCTCTTCGAGGGGAAAATGAAATAGCACTTGGAAATGCTGTTGGATCGAATATCCTAAATATCCTCTTTATTTTAGGAATGTCCTCAGCGATAACGCCTATTGCTGTAACGAACTTTACAAATATTATCTTTGTTATTATTGCAACTCTGCTTGTTTATTTCTTTGTTCTAACTTCTCGCAAGATGAAGCCTATTGAAGGCGTTATTACTGTTGTTGTCTATATCGGATATATAACATTTAGCATAATTACAAGATAATCAAACAAACTACCTATTGACACGAGTTTCCTATGTGATATACTAAAAATAGCAAATAAATCCAATATTACGGGAAATGATAGTTCGAAGGAGGTTTTTATGCCAAACAAAACAAAGTTTTATATCTGCAAGCACTGTGGGAATTTAGTGGGACTTATTAAGGATAAAGGAGTACCGCTTGTATGTTGCGGTGAGCCTATGACCCATCTAAAACCGAATACCGTCGAGGCGGCAATCGAAAAGCATCTGCCATACGTTGAGAAGACAGAAAAAGGGATAAAGGTTTCTATTGGAAGTGTTTTGCACCCAATGGTTGAAGAGCATTATATCACATTTGTCTATGTTGAGACTAAGAGCGGCGGGCAGAGAAAAGCAGTTGCTGTTGGTGAAGAGCCTATTTTCTACTTTGACTTTGTAGATGATGAGCCGACTGCCGTTTACGCCTACTGCAATCTCCACGGCCTTTGGATGACTACTATTTAAGAATTAAAAAATATCTGAGTAAATTCTCAGATATTTTTTTGTGCATTAAATCTTCTTCCAAACGCTATCTAAAAATGAAACTTTTTCTATCCGAAACTCTCGACCTGAAAGATAAGAAAATAGGCTGTTTTCAGGTGGGTTTAACGTCAGACTATATGAGCAGAGTTGCTGGCGGACGAGCTTGTTTTGGGCAATAGTCGTCGCTTTGCCATATTTTGTGTCACCGAGGAGAGGGTGGCCGATAGCTTTAAATTGCACCCTTATCTGGTGGGTTCGCCCGGTGACGAGCTTTACCTCAGCAAGAGAATAGTTTTGCTTTTTTTCAATCAAATTGTAATGAAGTATTGCTATCTGTGCGCCTTCTCGCTCTGGTTTAACCGCAAAGACCATATTTTTATCGCTATCTTTTAGAAGATAGTGGGTGAGTTTGTCTGTTTTTTTAGGGAGAGCACCGTGACAGATTAAAAGATATTTTTTAATAAGCTCACGCTCTTTAATTATCCTGTTAATCTCAGTTAGAGCGGCAAAATTTTTAGCGGCTATAACGAGCCCTTCGGTGTTTCTATCAATTCTGTTGCAGAGAGCAGGGGAGAATGAGTTTTCATCTTCGGGATTATATTCACCCTTATCAAAGAGGTATTTTTTTGTGCGGTTTATTAAGGTGTCTATAAATTCGTTTTTATCCTCGTGGACTATAACGCCAACAGGTTTATTTATAATCAAGATGTTCTCATCTTCATATACAGCATTAATTTGACCTTTTGCCCGCATAAAATCGTGCTTTAATTCTTTTTTAATTAAAAACTCATCGTTTATATAAAGCTTTAATATATCGCTCTCGGATAGAATATATTCGGGAGCTATCCTTTTATCAAAAACTTTTATACGTTTTTTTCGAAAATACCGAAAAAGCTCACCTCTTGAAATTTTCGGAAAGCTCTTTAATATAAATTTATCAACTCGCTGTCCACTGTCGTTTTTTTTGATTTTAATCTCTAAAATTTTAACCCCGCCTTTATTTTTAATAGTTTCATTATAGCACTAAAAAAGCAAAAAAAGCAAAAAATAGCTTTAAAAAAATTTTTATTTGCTTTATAATATAATAAAAGGGGGGGATGACTATGAAAAAAGAAAAACATTCCCACTGGGGTCATCGAGAGAGATTGCGTGAAAAGATGATTAAAAATGGACTTGAGTCGCTTGCCGACCATGAGGCGCTGGAGATACTTTTGGGCTATTGCATTGCAATGAAAGATCTCAATGAAACAGCGCACGATTTAATTAATAAATTTGGCTCTATTAAGGCTGTTTTTGATGCGCCTTATGAAGAGCTTTTGAAGGTTAAAGGTATAGGTAGTGTTGCCGCTTCGTATATAAAATTTATCCCTGAAATGACAAAGTTCTACTATACTTTAGGAAATAGAAATACCAAAACTATCTATGACAGCTGTGCAAAGATAGGCGCGCTCTTTTTACCGAAGTTTATTGGTGAGAATGTTGAATGTGTTTATGGAGCGGCTTTTGATAATTTAGGTAGATTATTAAAATGCGAAAAAATAGCAAAAGGTATAGTGAATTTAAGTCAGGTAACAATAAAACAGATAGTTGATTTCACAATAAGGTCTAATGCAGCATCAATAGCTCTTGCGCACAATCATCCTTCAGGAATTGCACTTCCATCAGCTAACGACTACGACTCCTCAAAGACGATAGCATCAATTCTTGATAGTATCGGAGTTGCGCTAATAGACCATATTATAGTAACCGATGATGATTATGTATCCCTTCGGGAGAGTGGAGTATTTAGATAATGGGAAAATTTAAACTTGTTTCGGATTATATTCCAACAGGTGACCAACCACAGGCAATAGATAAACTACACGAAAACCTTGAAAAAGGTGCAAAAGAGCAGACACTGCTTGGTGTTACTGGTTCTGGAAAAACATTTACAATGGCAAATGTTATCGAGAGATATGGAAAGCCAACATTAGTTTTAGCTCATAACAAAACTCTCGCTGCCCAGTTATGCGGTGAGCTTCGTGAGTTTTTTCCGGAGAATGCTGTTGAGTATTTCGTATCATACTACGACTATTATCAACCAGAAGCATATATACCAGGGACTGATACCTATATAGAGAAGGACAGCAGCATTAACGATGAGATAGACAGACTTCGACACAGCGCAACAAGCTCTGTTTCAGAGCGGGAGGATGTTATTGTTGTAGCGTCTGTTTCTTGTATATATTCGCTTGGTGACCCAATTGATTATAAAACGATGGTGGTTACTGTCCGAACAGGGATGAAAATAGAGCGCGATGAGCTGCTTGCGCGGCTTGTTTCTATTCAATATGAGCGAAATGATATCAATTTTACCCGTAATAAATTCAGGGTGCGTGGAGATGTTGTGGAAATTCTGCCAGCCTATACAAACGATATCGGCATCCGAGTTGAATTTTGGGGTGATGAGATTGAGAGGATATCTGAAATCAATATTGTCACTGGTGAAGTGAAAGCATCTGTAACATATATCTCTATCTTCCCAGCGACCCACTTTATAGTACCGCCTGATAAGATGAAAGAGGCTATTGCAGATATTGAGGCTGAGATGTGGGAGCGGGTCAAATTCTTTAAAGAGGATGAAAAGCTAATTGAAGCGCAGAGAATACAAGAGCGCGTCCTCTATGATATGGAGATGCTCGCAGAGGTTGGTTTTTGCAGCGGAATAGAGAACTATTCAAGGGTTTTATCTCGAAGAGAACCTGGGAGTACGCCGCATACTTTGCTCGACTTCTTTAAGAAAGATTTTCTTCTTATAGTTGATGAGAGCCATGTTTCATTGCCGCAGGTGCGTGGAATGTATGGCGGAGATTATTCAAGAAAGAAGAACTTAATTGATTATGGTTTTCGTCTGCCGTCTGCTTTTGACAACAGACCTCTTCGGTTTGATGAATTTTATGATAAAACCGATAAGATAATATATGTTTCAGCAACTCCTGCTGATTTTGAGCGAGAGCATAGCACTGAGATAGT
>CAYJGN010000046.1:0-14625 GCA_964369635.1 uncultured Oscillospiraceae bacterium | reverse complement strand
CTCGACTACCTAAAAGATGAGTATGGACTTTATTACGACGAAGAAAAATTCGTTATTCATTATCTTAATGTCGGTGGAAATCTTCTGCCGGAGATAGCGGTATTTTATATAGAAAATTAATTTTATGCAGTTATTAAAGATTGAAGGGGTGAGTATATGGAGAGAATTAAAAAAGATACTTTAAGCGTTATCTTTGTTGTCAGTCTCTTTTTGCTGTACACCGCAAGCTCTCTAATACTTGCAATTATAGGCACTCAGGTTTATAGCGATAGTGCAGATATTTCAGAGCAAAATTATAATGCGAGAACTTCGCTTTTCTATATAACTGAAAAGGTGCGGCAGAGCGAAGGTGCAGCCCTGATTTCAGTTGGTAGTGTTTTTGATGGTGATGCGCTTATCTTGCGAGAAGAGATAGGGGACTATACCTTTGATACCTATATCTATATAGAGGATGGGTATCTTTGTGAGCTGTCTATAATGGCGGAGACTGCCGTTTCGCAGGATATCGGACAGAGAATTATGGAGCTATCGGCTCTAAGCCTCTCGCTTTCAGACTATGGTATTTTGCAAATTGAGATATTTGATAAAGATGGCAATAGTTTTAGCACTAACCTCTATCTTGAGACTTACGGGGAGGGTGTTTGATGAGAAGCAATAAAACAAGATATTTCCTCGCCGAACTTGTTTTGAACTGTTTATTTTTCGCTCTTTCGGCCGCTATATGCACAAATCTCTTTGTAGCGGGACATGTTGAGAGTCAGGCGAATAGCGATATTAGCATGGCGTCTATAAAAGCGCAGTCGGCGGCAGAGGCATTCAAGGCATCAAATGGCGATGAGGATATATATAGCGAGATTATGGGCGGTATTTCCGATGGAGTTAATATCATCTGTTATTATGATAGCGACTGGCAATTATCAGACTCAGAAAATTATAGTTATGCGCTTTATATGTCGAGCTATGCGGATACCGAAGGCCTTTTAACGGCTACTATTTTGGTAACAGACCAGTCGGAATCTATTTATGAGCTTTCAGTTTCAAAATACCTCGGTGGAGGTGGTAGTGGTGGATAATAACAATTCAAGAACAGCGATATCAACAGGTATGGTCTCGCTCATAACCTTTTTCACTATTCTATTGCTCGCCTCATTCTCGGTGCTTATAATAACGAGTACTCGAAGTGAGGGTGAACTTGCAAATCAAGCGGCAGATACTGTTAAAACTTATTATCAAGCTGATAGCTATGCCGAAGAAAAGGTTATGGAGGTCGATACCGCCTTTATAGCGGCAGAGTATGATTTCGAGGAAACCGAGAGGATGCTAAATGAGAGCGGGTTTTCATATACTATAACCTTTGATGCTCTGCAAAATCTTCTCTATGTTGAGTATAAAATAGAAGTTGATGATAATAGAGAGCTTGCAGTTATGCTTGTTTTAAATGAAACTGGTGAAATAAAACGCGAACAATGGCAGCTTATGCCAAAATCAATATAGGAGGCTTTGAGTTATGGATATAAACAACGCAGTGGAGAAACAACTGGATTTAACTGAACTTTTAAGGGATATGACCGAACGTGCGGCGGCAGATATTTTTATAGTTGCCGGAAGAGCGCTTAGTTTTAAGGTAAAGAGAAGAATTGAAACGCTTGATACAGGAAAACTTCTCCCAAAAGATACCGAGCGACTTATTATGGACGTTTATAAGCTTGCTGGAAGAAATCCCGAAATGCTTGAGAGCCGAGGAGATGACGACTTCTCATTTTCAATCCGCGGCATTGCGAGGTTTAGGATAAATGCTTATAAACAGCGTGGATCGTTATCGGCAGTTATAAGGGTTGTTTCGTTTGATTTGCCAAGCCCAAAAGAGCTCAATATCCCAGAGCAAATTTTAGAGCTATCGAATAAACAAAGAGGACTTGTTTTGGTCACCGGTTCTTCAGCGAGCGGTAAAACAACAACTCTCACCTGTATTTTAGACAGGATAAATAGAGATAGACCTGCCCACATCATAACACTTGAAGATCCTATTGAGTATCTGCATAGCCATAAGAGCAGTATTATAAGCCAGAGGGAAATTTCTCTTGATACAGGAAACTACCCAGTAGCGCTCAGAGCGGCACTTCGTCAGAGTCCGGATGTTATTCTTATAGGTGAGCTTCGCGATGCAGAGGCTATTAGCATCTCGCTAACAGCGGCAGAGACAGGCCATCTTGTCTTCTCAGCTCTCCATACCCTTGGAGCTGCAAACAGCGTTGACAGACTTGTTGATACCTTCCCATCAAACCAGCAAGAGCAGATAAGAATGCAGCTCTCGATGGTGCTTGAAGCGGTTGTCTGCCAGCAGCTTGTCACAACGAAAGACGGAAGCGTTGTTCCTGTTTTTGAGATTATGTATTGCAACAACGCTATAAGAACTCTCATTCGTGACGGACGTACCCACCAGATAAACTCGATAATTCAGTCATCAGCAGGTGAGGGAATGGTTAGCATGGACGCTTCCCTTGCAAAGCTCTATAAAGATGGAGTTATAACAAGAGATATTGCGATGACCCACTCGCTAAATCCAAACTATCTCACAAGGCAGATAGAGGATGTTGCTGCTAAAAACGAGTCAACTAAAGGTGGCGATAGAAGAAAAAGGGCAAAGAAATAGTTTATTTTAGATTACAAAAAATAAAGACGATAAGTATTAATCTGCTTATCGTCTTGTTTTTTTGAGAAGTCTTGAAGTTTTTTTAAATTCTGGTGTTTTTGGTAGGCAGAGAGGGTTTAATTATAGATGTTTGGGTAGTTTTTGCGCCCCGCCTCCCCGCAGCAAACCCATTGCTTTGCAATGGGTTTAGTCGAATTTCATTCGACTTTGGCGATTTTTTAAAATCGCCGCTGCGGGGGGCGGTGCATCGAAGCGGCAAAAATACTAAAAAGCTCAAAGTAGCATAATAAAAAACGAACACCATAACGATGTTCGTTTTAGGAAAATTTTGGTATAGGGGAGAGGGCAAAAGATTTTATTCCATATGTCGACTCTCGAGCTTTTCTCTTTTTTTCGCGGAAGATTTAACGTATTCGCGAAATAGCGAGTAGAAAACAGAGGTTACCGGAACGCCAAGGAGAATTCCAGGTATTCCAAAGAGATATGAGAAGATCATAATTGAAGTTATAACCCAAAGTGCTGGAAGGCCTATCGAGGTGCCAACAACGCGCGGATAGATAACATTTCCCTCGATCTGTTGAACGATAGTGACAAAGATTATAAACCAGAGCGCTTGAAGAGGTGAGACGAGCAGGATTATAAATGCGCCAAAGAATGCACCGATATATGCACCAAATATTGGAACCAGTGCAGTTAACCCAATAACTACGCTCACAAGTAGTGGGAATGGGAATGAGAATATCATCATTCCGATAAAAACAAGAGTGCCAAGTATTGCAGCTTCTAAAATCTGCCCAGTGACGAAATTCGTGAAAATAGTATTTGAAAAGGTGAAAACTTCAAATAGTTTACTTGATATTTTAGAAGGAGTGAAGGCTTTAATAGTAAGCTTTAAATTCGCTATTAGATTTTCTTTGTCTGCAAGAAGATAGATAGCGATTATAGTTGAGATAACAGTATTTATAACCGAAGCTGAAATGTTTCCTATTTCGCCGATAATAGCGGTTAGAAAACCAGTTGCGATATCAGCGCCTGTTGAGATTATAGATTGCCAGTCGATACCGATATTAATGAGAGTTTCTTCTAAATTATACTCCTCGATAAGAGAATTCACAAGCTCGATTACCTGGTTTGCATAGATAGGCGCTCGCTCGTTTAAAAGCTCGATTGAGGTATTTATATCAGGGATAATAATAGCTACAATAAATATAAAAAATGCAATTGTTGCAAGAAAAGTTAAAAGAATCGAAAAGAGCCTTTTTTTCTTTCTTAGCTTATCGCTTCTGTCCATGAAAACAAGAAGACGTCCTTCGATAAATTTAAGTGGGATATTTAATACAAAAGCTATTGCAAGCCCAGTGATAACAGGACTTAACATTGCATATATTCCAGATAACATAGACAATATTACCTCATGATTAAATACTGAGTAGATTATAAGCGCTGAAAATAAGACAAGTAACAGCAGTTCAAAGTTCTTTTTAATTCCCATAATTTAACTCTCCTTATTATATATAGTATTCTACCATAAATTATGCTTAAATCAAGCTTAATCTTATGTTTACACAAAAGGGTTATTTATAGTATAATAAAATGTAGACTATAAAAGGAGTTTTATTTTTTTGATATATTTTGATAACAGCGCAACAACAAAAATTTCTCACGAGGTTGCAGAGCAGATAATAGCTTCAACAGCGAATTTCTATAACCCAAGCTCGCTCTATGCACCTTCGGTTTTAAAAAAAAGGGATATTAATAATGTTGCTTTGAAGATAAAGAAAAAACTTTGTGCAAAGAGCGGAGATGTTATCTTCACCTCAGGTGGAACCGAGGCGAATAATTTAATTCTTCACTCAGCTATTAAAAAGGTGCGCGGCGGTGAGATAATCATTAGCAGTCTTGAGCATTCATCGCTTATAGAGCCTGCAGTTTATTATAAAAATCAGGGATTTGATATTAAGATTTTGCACCCGAGTGAGATTATAGATAACATAACCGACAGGACCCGATTTATCTCGCTTATGCAGGTAAATAATGAGACGGGTGAGATTTTTGATATAGATAGTATAGCTCTTTTGGCAAAGGAGAAAAACAGCGATATTTTTTTCCACAGTGACATAGTTGCCGCTTTTACCAAAATACCGCTAAACCTTCGCTGCATTGATGCGCTAACGCTAACAGGTCATAAAATCCATGCACCAAAGGGAATAGGGGCGCTTTATATTAAAAATAAAAGCTATATAACTCCCCTTATTTTAGGTGGTGGACAAAATGATGGACTTCGAGGTGGTACCGAGCCAACTATTTTAATAGATGCTCTTGGCAAAGCGGTCGATGAAGCAAAACCTTTTGACTGCAAAGAGATGAAAAATGCAGTGATAGAGCTATTAGCTGATGACGATAGAATAGTTATAAATTCACCTGAAAACTCGAGCGATAATATTATAAATTTTTCGATTAAGAAGGTGCCGAGTGAGGTTATACTGCATGCATTTGAGGCTGAGGGGATTTTTTTGAGCAGCGGCAGTGCTTGCAAGGGTGGTGCTAAAAGCCATGTTTTAGCGGCTATGGGCAAAGCGCCTGAAATAATAAATGGCTCAGTTAGGATAAGTTTTTCAAAATATAATACTGTTGAAGAGATTTTGAAATTCGGTGAAATACTTAAAAGATTGGTAACAAGGTTTGTGAAAAGATGAAAAAGATTATATTAATTAAAAATGGTGAAATAGCACTTAAGGGGTTTAACAGAGGTAGCTTTGAAAAGCTGCTTATGAAGAATATTAAAAATAACATCTCCCATCTGGGTGATGTTTACATCCATATAGCGCAATCAACTATCTATATAGAGCCAAAAGATGAGAATTATGATATTGACAGCGCAGTTTTGGCAATTAAAAAGGTGTTTGGTATAGCTGCATTTTCGGTCGCGGCAGAGACCCAAAAGGATATGGATAGCATTCGCAAAACAGCAGTTGAATACCTAAAAGATGAGCTGGCGCATCCTGTGACCTTTAAAGTTGAATCAAAGAGGAGCGATAAAAAGTTTCCGCTAAAGTCGCCTGAGATATCGGCAGAAATTGGCGGAAGTCTCCTTGAGGCTTATCCGCATCTCACGGTCGATGTTAGAAAACCGCAAAAGACGGTGACGGTTGAGGTGCGCGATAAAAATGCATTTGTCCACAGCGAGGTAATACGCGGTGCTGGCGGTATGCCTGTTGGAAGTTCAGGGCGTGCAGTTGTGCTGCTAAGCGGCGGGATTGATAGTCCTGTTGCCGCTCATATGATGGCAAAGCGCGGAATGCAAATTTCAGCAGTCCATTTTCTAACCCCACCATACACAGGTATGGCGGCGCTGCTAAAAGTTGAAGACTTAGCGAAATGCATAGCGCAGTATGCAGGGCCTGTTCCGTTTATTAAAGCGAATTTAACAGAGATCTGCGAAGAGATACGCGATAAATGCAGAGAAGATTATATGACTATTATAATGCGCCGATTTATGATGATGATAGCACAGCGGGTTGCCGCAAAGCAGGATGCAGATGCGCTGATAACAGGTGAGAGCGTGGGTCAGGTTGCAAGCCAGACGCCATTATCGCTAAAGGCAACTGATGCAGCGGTGACTATACCAGTTTTCAGACCGCTTATCGGCATGGATAAGGTTGAGATTATCGAGAGGGCGCACGCTATTGGAAGCTATGAGACCTCTATAATACCGGCAGAGGATTGTTGCACAGTGTTTACCCCAAGACGACCTGCGACAAAACCGTTTTTGGACAAAGTGCTCTTTGAAGAAGCAAAGCTCGATGTAGAAGGGCTTATAGAAAAATGCATTGCAAATCTTGAGTTTAAAACGATAAGAGGAGAGAAGGATTTTATATGAAAGGATATATTATAGCCGTTGGCAATGAGCTTTTGTTTGGCGATGTTGTCAATACCAATGCAAGCTATATCTCAAAAGAGCTTGCGGCGACAGGGTATCTTATAGTTGGGCAGTCGGTCGTTGGCGATTATAAAGAGGAAATTCAAAACACCCTAAAACATGCTTTAAAGATAGCTGACGCAGTTATCTTCACAGGAGGTCTTGGGCCGACTGGCGATGATCTCACAAAAGAGGCAGTTTGCGAATATTTTGGGTATGAGATGTTTGAGGATGCGCAAACTGTTGAAAAGTTAAACAAGACGTTTTGCGCTATGGGCAGAGGCCACATGACTGAAAACAATCTGCGCCAGGCGATGTTTCCAAAAGAAGCGACTATCCTCGAAAACAACAACGGAACAGCACCGGGAATGGCGCTAAAGGTTGATGGTAAGATTATAGTGCTACTGCCAGGGCCTCCGTTTGAGATGCGCCCTATGCTTCATGATAGCGTTATGCCGATGCTCGGTTCAAACGACGATGAGGTTTTTGCTCGCTCGGTTGAGTTTTTTGGTATTGGTGAGAGCGCGCTTGAGACGCTAATTGAAGATTTACTATACAAAGAAAATCCACAGCTTGCGCCATACGCTAAAGATGGACAGGTTAGAATCCGCGTTACAGGTAAAGGAAAAAGCGCGGCAGAAGCTGAAAAAATAACCATGGAATATGTTGATATAATGAGAAACCGCGAGGGAGTCGGTGAATTTATATATAGCATTGATGGTGAGAGCCTTGAAGAGAGGGCAGTTGCTCTTCTTAAAGAAAAGGGTGCAACTATATCGGTAGCAGAGAGCTGCACTGGCGGACTTTTTGGCTCAAGAATTTCTTCTGTACCAGGGGCAAGTGAGGTCTTTTTAGGTGGATTTTTAACATATACTGATAAGATGAAAGAAAATCTGCTCGGAGTTGATCATAGCACTCTTGTGCGACGTGGGGCGGTAAGTCCTGAAACGGCGGCAGAGATGGCGGTTGGAGCTATGGAGAATACATCATCGACCTTATCTCTCTCGGTTACAGGAGAAGCAGGGCCTATCTCTTCGGGTGATAAACCAGTTGGAACGATATATCTATGTCTTGATGATGGTAGACAGCAGTTTGTTCGAGAGCTTGATTTAAAAAGACTTTCAAATAACCGCGAGAGAATTAAATATTTCTGTTGTAATTATCTTTTTGATATGATAATAAAGTATCTCACCGAGAGAGAAGATGATCTTTTAGAGGCTTGTCTTGAAGGGGATTTTCTAAAGGGAAAAAATCGCCGTTTTTTTAAGTTAGCCGCAAAATATATTATACCCGACGGTAAAAAAAGTCGGGTAGGGGTGAGTGTTAAAAGCTCGCTTTTAATCTGCTTTGCGGCGTTTTTGTTTTCTGTTTTTGCAACTACAAATAGCATTTTTGATTTTTTCACTATACCAAGTGATGAGGCAGTTTTAAGTCTTAGCAGCAGTTTGCCTGAAGATGGCGGGGGAGAAGATGATAATACCCCACCAGGGGATATTGAGGTGGGTGATTTGCCGGATGACGAAAGTGGGGATAGTGAGGATTTGTCTGATGAGAGTGATAGCTCAGATGATAGCGATAGCGATAGTTCTGATAGCGATGAGAGCGACAGCTCAGATAGTGATGAGAGCGACAGCTCAGATAGTGATGAGAGCGATAGTTCAGATAGTGATGAGAGCGATAGTTCAGATAGTAGTGAGAGCTCAGAAGAGAGCAGTGAAAGCTCATCATCGAGCTCAAGCAGTAGCTCGTCGAGCAGCTCGAGCTCATCTTCGAGTTCGAGCAGTTCATCGTCTTCGAGCACAACAACTCCACCAGTGGGCGGGGAAACCTTAAGTGTTATGAAAAACGGCAGCCTTTGGACTGCCGATGCGCTGACTATTCTAACTCAGGTTGTTGCGGCAGAGATAGGGACGGCGACGAATGCCGAAGCGACAAAAGCTCAAGCAGTTGCAAGCCATACCTATATAAAATTTCAAAACCTTCGCGGAATATACCCCGCAGTTTCAACGAGAGAGGCAACGGGAAATGTTGCTGAGGTTATAGCACCTGTTATAAATGAGATAATATATTATAACGGCTCGCCGATAAATGCAGTTTACCATGCATCAGCGGCTGGCAGAACGAATAATTCCTTTGATGTTTGGGGAACAAACTATGCATATCTCGTTTCAGTTGAGAGCGCTTATGACTATATGTACAGCGGGTATTCCGCGAGTTATACATTAACAGAAGCGCAAGTGCGCACAGCTCTTGAAAGCAAAATTCCAGGTATAGTTTTGGGAGCAGATCCATCGACTTGGTTTATAGTTTTGGATAATACTTCAGGTGGATATGTTGGGAATATGCAGGTGGGAGATCGAACAACATATTATAATCCTATATACAATAGAGATATAAACATAACAGGCAGATGGATTCGAGAGGATATTCTATCAGGCGCAGCAACTGGCAAAGGTTATAATATGCGAAGCGCTGCATTTAGCGTATCTTATAGCGCTGGCACCTTTACTTTTGCAACAAGCGGATATGGGCATGGAGTTGGGTTTAGTCAGATAGGGGCTATTGGATATGCAGAGCAAGCAGGATGGAATTATAGGCAGATTTTAACCCACTATTATCAGGGAACGACAGTTAGTTGATAAACTCACGGAGAATATATTATATGGCAAAGCTCTGATATGCACTATTGAAATTCAAAACGAATGTTTAAAATATATCTTTGATATAAATAGTTAGGAAGAATGGTTTGAGGAAAGGGTAGAATGCAGATGCCGCCCGCCCGCACTTCGCCGATTTACAAATCGGCGGACAGCCACATTTGTGGCTGTGAACGCATATAATGCGTTAGGTGCGGGCGGCGGGGTGAGAGAGAAATGGGGAATAGATGAAAAATAAATTGTATCCAAACTTAGCACTTCTAACAGCTGCGATTATCTGGGGCAGTTCTTTTGTTATGGTTAAAGATACAGTTGAGCTAATCCCGCCATCACTTCTTCTAACAGTGAGGTTTCTTCTTGCAACGATTATACTATCGTTGGCATTTACCTGGAAACTGAAAGTTATTAACTTTGACTATTTAAAGAAAGGTGCATTTGCCGGACTTCTTCTATTCCTTGCGTTCTTTACTCAAACTATCGGAATAACCGATACAACTCCTTCAAAAAATGCCTTTTTAACTGCGGTTTATTGCGTAATTGTGCCGATTATATATTGGTTAATTGGCAGGGGACGCCCTGATAAATTCAATATTGCTGCAGCGCTACTAACACTGCTTGGCATAGGGCTTGTCTCACTATCAGGAAGCTTTACTATTGAATTTGGCGATGCCGCAACGCTTCTCGGAGGATTTTTCTTTGCAGCGCATATCGTTGCGGTATCGGTGCTTTTTCGTGAAAATGATCCAGTGGTTGCAACTATTATGCAGTTTTTCTTTGTAGCGCTTTATTCAGGGATAGTTTCTATTTTTACAGTAAGCGAGGCAACGGTGGTTACTTGGAACAGCGATGTTTGGTTCTCAATCGGCTATCTCGCGGCACTTTGTTCTGCGGGAGGATTGCTCCTTCAAAATATCGGACAAAAATATACCTCGCCCGCCGCCGCTTCAATTCTGCTCAGTTTAGAATCGGTATTTGGGGTTGCGTTCTCGGTTTTGTTGTTTGGAGAGAGGATAACGGGGCGAATCGCGCTTGGATTTGTGGTTATATTCATAGCGGTTATAATCAGTGAAACTAAGCTTGAGTTTTTGTTTAAGAGAAGAAAGTGAGGATGGTTTAGTTGTTTTATGATTTCGCTTTCTAAAATAGAATAGAGAATTTGTGAAATTTGCCGCCGAAAAGCTGGTTGTGCGAAAACATCACCAAAATGAAGTGTGGTAGAAGGCGCCACCAAAGGGAGATTGGTAAGTCTACCGCCAAAAAGAAGGGTTGTACCGTCCGCCGCCAAAGTCGAGCTTCGCTCGACTTTTTTCTTTTACTCTGCAAAAGAAAAACCGCCATCTGGCGGTTTGGCGGCGGTCGGAACCGTCTAGTAAATGGCGATCATCACCATTTTAATTATTTGGTAAAATTTCGCTCTCTCCACTTATACGTCACTGGCGGGTGTCGGTCGTTCTCCGTATACCCACCATATATGCTCGAGGCTGTTGTTATCCGAGACCTTTCTTGCGGGCGCTCCGGCTATTGTCATGTTATCTTCGGGGAAATCTTTATTAACGACAGAATTTGCCCCAATTGATATATTGTTTCCGAGTTTTACCTCGGTGATGATTTTAACACCAGGGCCTATAAAGCAGTTGTCGCCGATAGTTGCGGCTCTGCCGTCCTCGGTACCTCCGATGCCAACTTCATTGTGCAAAACGCAGTTATCGCCGATTTTAGCATGCCTTGATACGACTATACTACCATAATGAACGATACAAAGCCCCTTGCCAAAAACATTTGGCGGTATGGTGAAGCCATATTTAATCGAGAGCGCCTTGAAACGGTACCGCAGATAGATAAGGTATGGTTTATATAGCGGGGTATTTTTGCAATTCATGTAGTATTCGAGTTTGCGCAGCATCTTTTGGAATTTGTAGGATGGGGAAGAGAGCATAATCATAACGTTATCATGCCATTCAGGCCATTTTTTGTTGACCTGAAGGGCAAGTCTATCCGCTTTTAAATACTCTTTATAGTCCTCTTTGCTCTTTATCATAAATTCACCTCTGCCAACTGCTGAAATTATTGTCCCGCAGTTTTTCCGTGGCACTGTTTGTATTTCTTGCCACTACCGCAAGGGCAAGGCTCATTTCTGCCGATTTTTTTCTCGGTCGTAACAGGTTTGCGAACAGCTCCTGCTTCCATCGTCTTTGTTTCAGTTGCGACCTGCTCGCGTTTTGGCCCACTGTTCACATTAACTTTCGCTGTAAGCACCATCTTGACGGTATCTTCGCGAATAGAGTTTACCATAGCGTCAAACATCTCAAATCCCTCGATACGATATTCAACAACAGGATCGCGCTGACCATATGAACGAAGATGGATACCACGGCGAAGCTCATCCATAGCGTCTATATGATCCATCCACTTAGAATCGACGTTTCGAAGCAGAATAACCCGCTCAAGCTCACGCATAATCTGCTCGCCATATTCAGCCTCGCGCTTCTCATAGAGCTCTTTTGCTCTGTCGGTAAGGGTATTTACAATATCATCGGTCGAGAGTTCTGCTATCTCGTTTATATCTTTATATCTAAAATCGGTATCAGTTGTGAGAAGGCCACGGTAGTAGTCGCGAAGACCCTCAAGGTTCCAATCATCCGGGAGAGCTTGCGCATTTGCATACTGTGAAACAGTTGCCGAAACGCTCTCTTCGAGCATCGAGAGGATATTTTCTTTAATATCCTTATTATCAAGCACCGAGCCGCGCTGACCATAGATAATCTCACGCTGCTTGTTCATAACATCGTCGTAGTTTAAAACGTTCTTTCTTATCTGGTAGTTTTTACCCTCGATTTTGCGCTGTGCTCCCTCTATCTGTCCTGTTAGCATCTTTGCTTCTATCGGGGTATCTTCATCGACTTTTAAAAAGTTCATAACAGAGGTTACCCGCTCGCCGCCAAAAAGACGAAGCAGATCGTCCTCAAGTGAGATGAAAAATCTCGAAGCACCGGGGTCTCCCTGACGGCCTGAACGGCCGCGGAGCTGGTTATCAATTCGCCTTGATTCATGGCGCTCGGTACCTATTATAAAAAGACCGCCGCTCTCGAGCGCTTTTTTAGCATCTGGAGCTATCTCTACTCTATATTTTTCAAGCAGTTTTGCATAGAGCGCTCTATGCAGGAGGATAGTTTCGTCATCGGTTTCGAAGAATGAGGTTGCGTTATATATCTCATCATCAGAAAGTCCCTGTTTTGCCATCTCGTTTTTCGAGAGGAAATCGGCATTACCACCAAGTACGATATCGGTACCACGTCCTGCCATGTTGGTAGCGATAGTAACGGCGCCCGGTTTACCCGCCTGCGCAACTATATATGCCTCTTTTTCATGAAGCTTTGCGTTTAGAACATTATGCTTTATTCCGCGCTTCGAGAGCATCTTTGAGATAAGCTCACTCTTATCAATCGCAACAGTACCGACCAAAACAGGTTGGTCGCGCTCGTTGCACTCGATAACCTGCTCGACAACAGCGCGAAGTTTGCCGTTTTCTGTTTTGTATATAGAATCATCGAGGTCTGTTCTTGCAAGTGGTTTATTCGTTGGAATTTCAATACAGTCGAGATTATAGATATCTGCAAACTCCTGCTCTTCGGTAAGGGCAGTACCTGTCATACCCGATAGCTTTTTATACATTCTAAAGTAGTTTTGGAATGTTATGGTAGCGAGGGTTTTGCTCTCACGAAGAACTTTCACAGACTCTTTAGCCTCAATAGCCTGATGAAGACCGTTTGAATAGCGTCTACCAATCATAAGACGACCGGTGAAAGCATCAACTATAATAACCTCGCCATCTCGAACGATATAGTCAACATCTCTTTGCATAATTCCATGCGCTGAGAGAGCTTGGTTTATATGGTGGAGAATTGTCATATTCTCGGTGTCCATTAGGTTTTCAAGTGAGAAATTCTGCTCTGCTTTCTTCACACCAGCAGCGGTAAGGGTTGCGGTTCTTGCTTTTTCATCGACGATATAATCGCCTTCAAGCTCATCTGTATCGGCTTTTGTATCGAGCTCTGTAACTTTTGTCTTTTTGAGGTATTTGACAAACCTATTAACCTGCGCATAAAGCTCGGTGCTTTTATCACCTTGACCACTTATTATAAGAGGAGTTCTCGCCTCGTCGATAAGAATTGAGTCAACCTCATCGACAACGGCAAAATTATGCCCTCTTTGAACTTTTCTCTCTTTATATATAACCATATTATCGCGCAGATAATCAAAGCCAAACTCATTGTTTGTTCCGTAAGTTATATCGCTGTTATAAGCTTTTTGCTTATCGGCGGGCTCCATGCCGCTTATATTAAGACCGACAGTGAGTCCGAGGTAGTTATAGAGTTTGCCCATCCACTCGCTATCACGAGTAGCGAGATAATCATTGACGGTAACAACATGAACGCCGTTTCCAGAAAGGGCATTCAGATAAACCGCAAGTGTTGCGACAAGGGTTTTACCCTCACCGGTTTTCATCTCGGCAATACGACCGCCATGAAGAACGATACCGCCTATAATCTGCACCTTAAAATGGCGCATAGATAAAACCCTATCTGCCGCTTCTCTACAGGTAGCGAAAGCTTCGGGTAGGATATCATCGAGCGTTTCGCCATTCGCAAGACGACCCTTTAATATTTCAGTCTGGCTTTTGAGCGTCTGCTCATCCATCGCCTTGTATTTCTTTTCTAAATCAAGCACACGTTGCGCTATTGGCTCTACCCTTTTAAGCTCGCGTTTTGAGTAGTTTCCGAATATTTTATCAATAAGTCCCATTGTTTCCCTCTTTAAATCATATTTTGCCTATTATATTATTTTACCTTTAAGTCGATTTTTTGTCAAACAAAAGCGGGTAAATAAAAAAAGAGAGGGCAGGTTTTTTTCTTCTGCCTTCTCTCTGGATTTAATATTCTTGCATTTTATCCGTTTTTTCTGAAATAAAATCTATAACAGCGGCACTGAGCAGATATCCAGCGGAGATAAAAATATGCACATGGTTGAAAAAGTGAAGTGCGCTGCCAAAAAAAGAAAAGAAATAATAGGGCAAGAAGAAGAGGGCTATAAGTATGATAGCCGCAGCTATCCTTATAATGAATTTTGGCATTTTTGCAGCGTTTTTTGAAACAGGTCGTTCGACGGCGATAAAAGCGCCGAATATAATATATGTAAGCAATGTGAGAGTGCCATAAAGCGAGTCATAAGTTGAAGATTGAAGATACCGAAACTGGATTATAGCAAAACCCGATAGAGCCACAACGACGATGAAAAAAATAATATAGATCGCATAAAGAACGGTGTTTTTGTTTGAGCTGTTTTGATTGTCCATAATAATCCCCTTTCATTTAACTGATTAAACTTAGCGTAACATA
>CAYJGN010000045.1:7855-15069 GCA_964369635.1 uncultured Oscillospiraceae bacterium | reverse complement strand
CCATATAAAATGTGTTATGTTGAAGATCCGTTTGGTATTGTATTTGAGATTTACACTCATAGCTATGAAGTGACTTATTCAAAAGGCGCATACTAATCACTATTAGATAAAAATAAAAAATGACAGTTTTATAATTTATAAACTGTCATTTTTTGCGTTCGCTAATTAAAATCTATTATTTATAAGAACATTTAATCATCGTAATCAATATCATGCTCCCAAATTGTTCCATCCGTAGCGCTTATTGTATATTCGTATTCAGTTCTGCCGATTTGCCATTCTATTTCGTACTCTGCATAGCCGTCATCAATATCAAACTCGCATTTGATAAAACCGGCTTCGCTCTCTGAGATAGCTGCATGTGCAAGTGCAATAGCTTTCGCTGCAGCTTCACCGATATAATTGGTCGGGGTAGAGGTGGTCGGTGGTGTAACTTGCATTCCGTCATAGCTTTCCATATCATAGTCGTATCCAATAATAGCGCCAGTTATCGCGTTTATTTCATAGTCATACTCTGTCGTGCCATCCCAAAACTCAACTTCATACTCTGCAACTCCATCATCGTAATCAAGCTTACAAATCATATGCGAAACATCAGCTTCGCTAAGTCCTGCATGGGTAAGTGCAATTGATTTCGCTTCGGTATCGCTGATGTAATCGGATGGGGTAGAGGTGGTTTCTGGTGTAACTTGCATTTCGTCATAGCTTTCCATATCATAGTCGTATTCAATAATAGCGCCAGTTATCGCGTTTATTTCATAGTCATACTCTGTCGTGCCATCCCAAAACTCAACTTCATACTCTGCAACTCCATCATCGTAATCAAGCTTACAAATCATATGCGAAACATCAGCTTCGCTAAGTCCTGCATGGGTAAGTGCAACTGATTTCGCTTCTGTTTCACTTATATAGTTTTCATCAACATTTGAGATTGATTGACCAGACAAATTTGATGAAGTTGGGTTAGTCTGCTCCGCAATAGGCTGATTGGGATTAAACGGTGAAGATGGCAATGTTAAGGCTAAAACGCCGCCTGCTAATGTTGCTGTAAGAAGAGCAGTACATGCGATAATACCAATAGTTTTTTTTGTGAATTTAGTTTTCATTTAAAATACCTCCTCGTATTTCTATTTATAATTTTTATTGTAGTTTAATAATATATTGCGAAAATTAAAGTAACATTAAAATTTAAATTAATTTATTATATTTTTAAAGCTATGCCAGAACGATTTTTTTGCATAAACTGCTATGATTTACTTATCATCATCTGAATAATCTTTTTCTATGTCCATGAAACCTTTTTATTTCTCCTCTCAACATGGTATTATGCTTTTAATTAATAAAAACCACTCTACAATTTAGTTTTCCCATGTTTTAACTAAATTATAAAGTGGTTAAATTAAAGTAACATTAAAGATCTAAAATTTATTTTGGGAATTTTACAGTAAATAAACTACCTTGACCGAGCTCGCTTTCAAGCTCTATTTTCGCATTGTGCATCTTTGCGATCTGCGCAACGATTGATAACCCGAGTCCCATGCTTCCGTATTGGCTTGATGTGCGCGAGCTATCAACTTGATAAAATCTATGCCAAATCTTTTCCTGATCTCCTTTAGCTATTCCGATACCATCATCCTTAACAGATAGAAGAATTTCCGTTGCGCTTTGGGATAGTGTTATGTGGGTATTGGCAGTTCCAATTTCCTTTTTGTAGTGAAATGAATTGCTTATTAAGTTTGTGAGAACTCTGTTTATCATAGCGCTATCAAACATTCCAGTGATATTTGGTTCAATATTACAGGTAAGATTAATATCCGAAGTGGCAAGTAAACTCTGTTCTGTACAAACTTCTCGCACAAGCTCACTTAAATTTATCTGTTGAAGTTGCGCTTTTTTGGCACCTCTGTCCATTCGCATAAGGTTTAAAAGATCTGAAATAAGGTTCGACATTTTTGTTGCTTGTCGGTTCACCGTTTCAAGGGCATCCTCTTTATCCTCAAAGCTCATATTCTCGCCAATCGCATACTCGCACTGCGCTAATATAACAGCGGTCGGAGTTCTAAGTTCATGAGAAACGTCGGAGGTGAATTGCTTTTCTGCTTCAAAGGCAGTTTCTAAACGCACGAACATCTTATCAAATGTATCTGAAAGCTTTTGTATTTCAGGACTTCCACCTTGCAAATCAATTCGTAGAGCAAGGTTTTCGCTCTCACTTATTTCCTCTGCTGTTTTAACAATTTTATCTATCGGACGAAATGTGCTTTTGGCAATGAAGTAGCATCCGATTGCGCCTAAAATAATAAAAATTGGAAGAGATAGCAATGCCATTTGCAAAATACTGTTTGTAGCAGTCGTGACCTCATCTATCGCTATAATTCCACGCATCCAAACAAGCGAGCGCGAGTCCTCCACTGGTGCTAACCTATCATAGATATAATACAGCGTTCCGTCTGCTGTGAATTCAGATGTTTTTTTGTCTTGAAAGGGCAGGGTAGAGATGCCATCGTTTGGAAAGTCTCCTGCTATATATTGACCTTCCTCAGAGTATAAAAGCATGTAGCCGCCTTTTTTAAAGAAATCGACATCTTCTAAATCAAGTTTTCCATCATCATACTCAAGTTCGTCGTAATTATCTTCTACGACTTCGGTTAGTTGGGATATGCTGTTTGCCAAAACAACATCATCACTTAGCGAAAACATCAGAGCGATTAAAACGCTTGCCATGAGTATCATAAGAATTGTTGTAAAAAGGGTGAGCCTTATTTTTGCTGACACTTTTTTCATAGACCCTCCCGAAGAATATAGCCGCTTCCTCTTACTGTATGTATAAGCTTTATAGCGTAATCGCTGTCAATCTTCTTTCGTAGATATCTTATATATACATCAACAACATTTGTCCCTCCCTCATAATCATGGTTCCAGATATGATTTTCGATTTTTTCTCTTGAGAGGACAATCCCTTCATTGTACATCATATATTTAAGAATAGCATACTCTTTTGCTGACAGATTTATAACATCGTTTCCACGTTTTACAATGTGTGAGCCTATATCTATTGTCAAGTCGGCAACGGATAGTATGTTTGTCGATTTTCCCGACTTAAATCTTGCAATAGCACGAATACGAGCCATAAGTTCATCAAAAGAAAAAGGTTTAACAAGATAATCATTTGCACCCAAGTCAAGCCCTCGAACTCTATCTGATATAGCATCTCTTGCTGTTAGGAAAATCACAGGTGTTTCTATGCACTTTTCACGCATTGCTTGAAGTACCGAGAAACCGTCCATTTTTGGCATCATAACATCAAGTATTATAACGTCATACTCAGCAGCTACAATATATTCAAGTGCTGTTTCGCCATCAAAAAAACTATCAACAGCATATCCATCTGATTTTAGTTTCTTTGTGATGATTTTATTCATATCTCGCTCATCTTCTGCAAGTAAAATTCGCATAAGCAGCCTCCATATGTCTATTTTAATTGTATTATAGCATAGCTTTATTAAAATTTGATTAAAAATAATCAAAAGAGGGTTAATAAAAATACCCTCACCTTACATCGAATGTAAGATGAGGGCAAAGACAGAGCTTAATTGCTCTTTTATTAAATTAAATAGAGTTAAAATCTTGGTCTAACGCCACCTGGTTGGTTATTTTGAGGCATACCACTGCCTGGAGTTGTTGTAGTTGGTGAAATTTCATTTCCGCTCTCATCGGTTATACTGCAACCTGTAACTGTATATGTACCGCTGACATCGAGTTCACCGTCACCACCTGTATGAATAGCATCAACATCTAAAACAATATTTCCGCCTTCAATGGTTAAATCGCCATTTGAACTTACTTTAAAATTTGTCTTTTAGTTATTCTGATTTTTGTTGAAAAATAGTCGGTAAATATAGTATAATGGTAATGTTATATAAGTTATGGGTTAATGCGGGTATCAAAGTTTTTTTAGTTTATATCCGGTGGAGTTTATATGCAAAGCTTAGTTTCGGTGATTGTGCCGGTATACAATACAGAGAAATATCTTCAAAAATGCATTGATAGCATTGTTAATCAAAGCTATAGGAATATTGAAGTTATTTTAATTGATGATGGCTCGACAGATAATTCCGCTTCTATTTGTGATAAGTTTGCAGAGAATGATAATCGAGTTATAGTTTTTCATAAAGATAATGAGGGTTTATCAGTTGCTCGTAATTTTGGTATTGATAGGGCAACTGGAGAATATATTCTTTTTGTTGATTCTGATGATTATATTGATGCAATGATGATAGAAAAGCTGCATAACAAAATTGTTTTAGACAATGCTGATATTTCAATCTGCAGCTTTAATTATATTGATGAAAATGGGAAAATCTTAGATTTGAAAGCTGAAGACAAGGTAGTTTTAGATAGGTTGTTTACCTCAAAAGAAGCCTATGACGGACTTTGCAGCGATAACAAGACAAGCTATATAGTATCGTGGAATAAACTTTACAAAAAAAAGTTGTTTGATACAATAAGATTTCCAAGATGGAAACAACACGAGGATTTGATGGTCGCACATCTTATATATGAAAAATGCGACCGAATAACAACGGTAAACGAGCCATTATATTATTATTTGCAACGCGATAGCAGCATCATGGGGCAAAAGTTTAATATTAAGTTTTTAGATATGGCAGAAGCATATTATATCTGTGCTAAGTTTTTTATTGATAAATCTTTGTGGTATCATGCTGTTTTTTCATTTAAATATATGCGTAGGATTATGGCGATAGGTAGGTTACGACTTGATTTTAAAAATACCTTAGTAGATAAGCGATATCGGGAATTGAAGAATTATTATAACAGCATTTTTTTAAAAGTGCTGTTGCATACAAAAACATTTAAAACATTCAAGTATACTTTATTGTTTTATTTTAGCCCGAAACTTTATCAAAAGTATTGGGAGCAGGAAAAGAGAGACGGATTTTAGTTTTAGGGGGAGCGATGGACAGTTTAATTAACATTGTATTTATTAGCGATAGAGCGTTTTGTCTTTGTACTGGTGTTGCTATTCATTCTTTAAGGCAGAGCAGAAACAAAAATAGGGCATATAAAGTTTGGGTGCTGGCTAAAGAGGAATTTGAAGAAGATAAGCAAACTTTTATTTCTATGAGTTGTGAGAATTTTGCTGTTGAAGTTATTGACATATCAAATCTAACCCTTTTTGACAGTTTAAATTACAAAAATGCGACAGCACATGTGTCGAATACCGCTTATTATAGATTTTATCTTCCTGAAATTTTCCCGAAATTAGATAAACTGCTATATCTCGATGGCGATATAATCGTTAGAGATAGCTTAGAGGGTCTCTTCGATATTGATTTAGAAGATAAGTATGCCGCTGTATGCAAAGATATTGGTGGCGAAAACTACCCAGCTCCATATAATGATAGACTTTCTGCTAATTTATTGGGATATTTTAACTCTGGTATTATGCTTTTAAATTTAAAAAAGATACGAGAAGATAATGTTATTCCAAAACTTGAAGAGTATGTTTTGCGTGAAAATCCAGCAATCATGGATCAAGATGCATTAAATGTTGTTTTTAATTGCGATGTAAAGTGGTTTAACTTTTCGTACAATATGGTTTATGGCTCATGGCTTCGCTCGTCAGTTGAAGATATGCGCGATTATTATGATTTAAATAGCAATTCAGTTGAAGAAATATATACAGATGCGAAAATCCTGCATTTTGCTTCTGAATTAAAACCATGGCTTTATTACAATATTCCAGGAGCAGAAGAGTGGCTTACGTATTTTATAAGTTCCCCTATGAAATACAAACAGCTCTGTAGAACAACTCACAGACGGCGCAGTCCTGTACCGAATAACGGTAGTAGCTGTGAGAGTTTGCGATTTATTCGTCGTGTTGATGTCGGTAGTAGCACTCCTAAAGTTACAGTTGGGGTTTTGGTTGATAATAGTATCGACTTGCGAGAGATAGCCGAAAAACTTATGACACAAACTTTTGAAAATACAGAGCTTTTATTTGTTGTTGACGATAGTTTTACCGGTGAAATGAACTATTTTAATGTTTTAAAAGAAATAGATAGCAGGATATTTTTGTTTAGAGTTTCAGCAAATGTGTGCAAAGAAGATAGGATAGAAATATTAAAACAAAACTCAAAAACCGATCGTTTAGTTGTTTTAAAAGGTGATTATAATATTCTACCAAATAGCATTGAAAATATTTTTCTATCAGGGGAATTTGATAAAACTGGTTTGTGTTTTTCGCAATAATTACTTATTAAAGGAGTGAAGTGATGGTTTATATAAAGACAAGAGCTTATAATGCAGAAAAAACAATCGCTGCTGCTATTAAGAGTATTTTAAATCAAACGCACAGCGAGTTTATTTATTACATTTGCGATAACGGCTCGACAGATAAAACCCGTGAGATTATAAAAACTTATGCAGAAAAGGATAGCAGAATAAGGGCGTTTTATACAGATGTGAATGGTGATTATACAGGTATTGAAGAATTTCAGATGATTGCTTTTAGTCTTAGTGATGATGATTATTACTGTGAGCTTGATGCAGATGATGAATACTATCATGAGTTTTTAGAAGAGATGCTAAAATTGTTTTTTAATAAGAATATGGATATTGCTATCGGTGGATACGATATTATGAAACAGAATAATAAAAATATCTGGCGCAAAGAAAGTGAACTTCGTGTATTAGAAACAGTTATATTAAATAAAGAGCAGATATGGGAAGAGTTCTCAACTATTTACAGGTTTATGCGCACAATTTGGGGCAAGCTTTTTAGGGGTAATTTATTTAGAGACTATTATTTAAATCCTGGTGTTAAAAACAATATTAAACGTCTTCCAAAAACATATGGCGCTGATACATTTCCTGTGCTAATGGCATTAGTTAAGGCAAAAGGTATAGCTATTTCAAATAAATCACTTCACAAATACTATGTCAATACAAAAAGCAGTTCCTACAAATTGGATAAGAACAGGCTTGAATCTGATGAGATAATGTTTGAAGTATTATTTGAAGTTCTGAATTATATGGATGCTTTGAGTGAAAAAAACGAGGATTTTTGTTTTCTTGTCTATCTTAATGCGATAAGAGATACAGCGTTGATAATACTAAAATCAGATGAAACAAACAGTGTTAAGATTAACTGTTTTTATAATATGATTTTTTGCGAGGCTTCATACAAGCTT
>CAYJGN010000045.1:6451-7845 GCA_964369635.1 uncultured Oscillospiraceae bacterium | reverse complement strand
AACACTTCCCAGAGATGATTAATGAGATAAACTCATTTATTAAGAATTTAACGGAATATGTTTTTGCAGTTTCCGATATAGAGCTAAATTTTATTGAAAAACATCTGCTGCTTTGTGAGTTATTAGCAGCAAAAATAGAAGATGCAGAAAGTTGGATAGTCTCGAAAAAATGCCTTATTGAGTACTACATAAAAGAGGAAAGTGTTGATAAAGCGAAATCGAGAATAGATGAGTTAATTGAAATTTTACCCGAAGATGAAGATTTAAAAGAATTTTTGTCAAGGATAAATAGTTGATTGGAGAGATAATGTTTTATAAAGTTAAACGAATATTTGATAGTTTAGCTGATGAAAAATCAAAAGAACTTTTTTTACAAAGATTACGATACAATTTAACAGATAACAAAAAAGACCTTGAAAGCATAATAAAATATAGTTTTCCAAGCAGGTATGATGAAAATAATTCTTTACTTTCAGACGGTGAATTCTATAAAAATGGATCTGAAATCGACTTAAAGAAAAGATGGGTAATCTATGGTGCAAAAGTTTACGGTGAACTCATATATAATCGGTATAGATTTGATAGGGCAGATGTGGTTTTTTGTGACAGAAATTACAGAGAAATTAAAAATTATTGTGGTAAGCCTGTTATCTCTCCTGACGATTTGCTTAATAATTACACAGATGCCAATGTTTTTATAGCATCAACTCAATTTCACGATGAAATATACAAATTCCTACGTGATAATAAAGTTGCGAATGAAAGAATTTTGACAAATAATATTTTAAAAGAGCTTGGAATACAATATTTTGAGCCATTTGTTGAATTTTATGAGAATGAGGTTTTTATTGATGTAGGTGTTTTAGATGGAGAAAGTTCACTTTTATTTGCAGAAAAATGCGGACAAAATTATGAAAAAATTTATCTTTTTGAGCCAGATAATGAGAGCTATGAGCGTTCTATAGAAAATTTAGAAAAGAACAAACTTGATAATTATCAGATATTCAATTTAGGTCTTTGGAACGAGAAGGCAACACTTTCATTTAATAGCACAGGTGGCAGAGATGCTGCAATTTCAGATACTGGGGATTGCGAAGTTTTAGTTGATTCTCTTGATAATATACTCGGTGATAAAAGAGTTACATATATAAAGATGGATATTGAAGGGTCCGAGCTCAATGCTCTTATTGGTGCGAGCAATATAATTAAAACGCAAAAGCCGAAGCTTGCAATTTGCATTTACCACAAGCCATCAGATATTTTAGATATCCCAAACTGCATTTTAGAACTTGCACCGGACTATAAATTATACATACGTATGCATAGTGTTGGACCAAACGAACTCGTTCTCTATGCTATACCGCCAAAATCATGAATAAGGAGTTGCGATGAGT
>CAYJGN010000045.1:0-6441 GCA_964369635.1 uncultured Oscillospiraceae bacterium | reverse complement strand
TATGGGGCTTGGTTTTGTAGGACTTACAACAGCACTTGGCTTTTGTGAGAAAACAAATTCTAAAGTTTATGGGATTGAGAAAGACAGCAAGAGAAGAGAGGCTTTAAAAGCAAATGAGATTCCTTTTTTTGAACCGGGACTCTTAGAAGCTCTGTTAAAATACAACAAAAAAAACTTCATAATCACGGATGTTAGCTTTGAAGCTATAAGCGCTTCCAACATAATTTTTATCTGCGTTGGAACGCCATGCGATGATAACGGTAAAGCTGACTTATCATATTTAAAGAATGCTGTTATTGAAATACTTGATAGCAAAAAAGATAGTGCGCCATTTACCATCGTCATAAAATCAACTGTACCACCGAAAACTACATCAGATTTTGTTGCTTCGATTTGTGATGAAAAGGGATTTAAAGTTGGGGTTGATGTTAAGCTTTGCAGTAATCCTGAGTTTTTACGAGAAGGGAAGTCTTGGGAAGATTTTGTTAATCCCGATAGAATTGTAATAGGTGGCGTTTGTGAGAATTGCGCAGATGATCTTATAGAAACATACAAACCTTTCAATGCGCCTGTAATATTAGTCAGTGCAAATACAGCGGAGTTTATTAAATACAGCTCGAATACACTTTTGGCAACTATGATAAGTTTTTCAAACGAACTTTCAATGATTGCCGATAGTATTGGTGATATAGATATTAAAAAGGCATTTGATACCCTACATATGGACAAGCGGTGGGGAAGTCCAGCTGTTAATATGGCAAGTTATGTATATCCCGGCTGTGGATTTGGCGGGTACTGTTTGCCAAAAGATACGCAAGCATTAATCGGTTGTGCCGAAAATAATGGGTACAACTCCAAACTGCTAAAGGAAGTGCTTCAAACTAATAGTTTGATAAGCTCCCATATTGCAGATAAAATTATTGCAGCAGCGACTAATAAAAAAGTTGGAATTTTCGGACTTTCCTTTAAAGCTGAAAGCGATGATGTTCGAAATACTCCGACGAAAATAATAATAGAAAAATTAATAGCTTGTGGTATTGAAGTTTTTGCCTATGACCCAATGGCAAATGCCGCGTTTAACAATGAGCATAACCTTGATATTATTTACTGTGAGACAGCAGATGAGCTATTGTCAAAAGTTGATACAGTCGCTATTCTAACAGGCTGGAAAGAGTTCAAGGGGTATGACTTTACAGGGAAAATTGTGATTGATGGGCGATATCTTCTCGATTGATTTATAAAAGGGGAAATTATGGGATACAACAATCTTAAAGAGCTTATATTTGAGGATACCTCTGCGATATTTAAGGAATTAGAGCAGAAATATATCGACAGATTATATGGTAAGAAGATTCTTATAACTGGTTTTGCAGGCTCACTTGGTTATATGCTTTGCCAATTTTTCAATAATCATCATGATGAGCTTGGTATAACGAAGGTTTATTGTTTAGACAACTATATCTTTGGTAGGCCTAAGTTTGTTGATGAAATTTCTAAAAACGAGATATTTGAAATAGTTGAGGGAGATGTTGTTGATATTGATCTTTCTTTTGCGGCGGATGCAGAGCTTATTTTTCATATGGCTTCATTGGCTTCACCAGTATACTATCGCCTTCACCCTATAGAGACTATTGATGCTGATGTATTGGGACTTCGCAATCTACTTGATTTTTATAAAAACAAAGATATTTTGGGACTTTTGTTCTATTCAACAAGTGAGATTTATGGCGACCCAGTGGCGAGTATGGTTCCAACACCTGAGAGCTACTTTGGAAACTGCAACACATCAGGACCACGAGCTTGTTACGATGAATCTAAAAGATTTGGGGAAACCCTTTGCTATTGCTATGCAAATGAGTATAATTTCCCAGTAAGAGTCGTTCGGCCGTTTAATAGCTATGGACCTGGTTTGCGCTCGAATGACAAACGAGTTGTTGCCGATTTTGCTAAGAATATTTTAAACAGCGAAGATATAGAGATTTTTAGTAACGGCCTTGCTACAAGAACATTTTGCTACGTTACAGATACAACAATTGCTACAATAAAAGCCATTTTGCACGACAGTTACGATATATTTAATATCGGTATGGACAAAGATGAGATGACTGTCGCAAGTTTAGCTGAAATATATAAAGAAATAGGTATTCTGCATTTTAATTATAACGGTGAAATAACATATAAAGTGCACTCGGACCCGCATTATTTAACCGATAATCCACAGAGAAGATGTCCTGATATAACTAAGGCGAGCAGAATTCTAAATTACTATCCAGCAATGTCGATTAAAGATGGTGTTAAAAGATATTTAGATTATCTTCAGTTTTCGGAGGGTAGATAGTGAAAGATGTTAGCATAATTATGCTTGCTCGAAACAGACCTATTTTGATGAGAAGAGCAATAGAATCAGCTATGGCGCAAAAGGATGTTGACTTTGAATTTATCCTTATTAATAAATCAATTGATGAGCAGACAGATAAAGTTTGCCTTGAATATAAAGAGAAGTTTCCAGAAATTAAACATATTAAAATAAAACCTGGCAATATAGGCGTTGGAAGAAATGCTGGGATAGATGCTGCGACAGGTCGATATTTAACTTTCATTGATGATGACGACTACTTTGATGATGATATGATGGGTTTTCTCTTTAATAATGCTAAAAAAGAAGATGCTGATATATCTATCTGTGGGTGTTATAACGATTTTGATGGAGAATTGCGCCCATATTATATATTTGATGGCGAATATGTTTTTGACAAAAAAGAGGGTATAGAAGAGCTTTTGAAGAGAGAAAAATATAATTCAGCAAATCCTTGTAAGCTCTTTAAAAATCATCTTTTTGAAGAGGTTCGGTATCCTGAGGATACATTTCTTGACGACGTTCGAACAATATATAAATTATTTGCAAATTCAGAGAAAACGCATGTCAGTGGAATGCCAAAGTATTATTTTCTTAAGCACAAAAACAATTATTCTGGTTACATAGAAAGTAATAATTACAGCAACGAGCTTCTATTTGAGTATCTGGACGCTTTTAATGAGAGAACAAAATATCTTTTAGAAAGAGTGCCAGAAGCTGCAAAACGAATAGAATATTCTGTTTATTCTTATATGCTCAGTATGGTAAATAGGTATAATAATGGTGTTTTAGTGGATTGCGATGAAGCTATATCGGTTATGAAAGATACCCTTATTAGAGATAGAGATAAAGTTTTCACCTCGCATTTTCTAACACCCGCCGAAAGAGAAGTATTTCACAAATTATAAAATTATTACAAACAAGGAGTTAAGATGATTAGCAGAGAAAATGAGTTTGATAAAAAGCTTCAAAGACTAATAGATAATTATTGTAGTGCATGTGAGCTTTACAACATAGAATATTTTGAAAATCGCGCCATAGCAGCGATTAATGCAGCTGAAAGCAATGGCAAGTGGGCTTACTGGGCGGCAGGTAGAGCTGCAAGCTATATTTTATCTCAAAAAGATAAATTCAAAACGGAAAACCTCAAATATATAGTTGATAGCAATAGTCAGCTTTGGGGGGCCGAGATTGAGGGTATTTTGGTGGTGTCTCCAGAAACTTTGAAAAAAGATAGCGAGATTAAAACTGTTATTATAACAGCCATAGAATTTGCAGATAATATAGCTAATGATATAGCAAAATTACGAGATGATATTTTAATTAGCAATTTTCATATAAACAAATATTCTTTTTGTGAAAAGAGCTTATGGTTTGGGTTATGGTCGTTTGAGCTACAGACTTTTGATTTAAAGTATAAATATAATATAGAGAACTGCAATGATACAAAGAAAAAACACTTAGAAGAATTGGTATACATATATCTTGTTAATCGAGATTTTATATCAGCATTTAAATATATTGATATTTTAATTTTGGAATATGGTGCTTTTAAATATGAAGAGCTTAAAAAGCTCCTGGAAAATCTTCTCGATGAAATAAGAGAAAAACTGTCTTCGAGAAAAACAAAAGATGTTATGATGATACTGTGCGATACTTTAGGTGAGAGGCATGCATCAAATAAAGAGCTTATGCCACTTCTAAACAAAGTTCGGGAGAAATCTATAGTTTTCACAAAGGCTTATTCGCCGTCTGTTCACACAAGAGAATCGTTGCTTGGTATGTTCACCCAGCTGACGATGGAAGAGCTAAACGCAGTTTATAACAGTGATGAACATACAAAAGTCGACTTTCCGCTTGTGGAATACGCAAAAGAAAATGATATTGAATTTAATGGATATTTTGGAAGTATCAATTATGTTTGGGTGCGAAATTTCTATGAAAAAAGCAGTTTTTTTGATAAAAGAGGTATCAGCGATAGCTCAACAAAGACGCTTTGGTCTACGATAACCGATTTGGCATTATCAGAAAAAGTGCAGATCAGCTTAGCGCATCTTCTATCGGAAACCCATTATCCTTTTTTGTCAGGTGACTTTGATGCTTCCTATACCGATTTTCACTTTACTGTCACTGGCGATGCAGAGGAAAAACAGAGGTTATTAAATATAAGATATAAGGAGTGTTTAAGCTATCTTGATAAGCAAATGAATTTTTATTGCTCAATGCTTTCAAGCTCAGCATATAAGATTGTTTTTGCCGATCATTCAACATGTTTAGAAGAATTCTTTTTTGAAGTGGATAAAGTTACAAAGATGGGGTTTCATTCAGATGCGATTCATGTGCCACTTATTATTCAAGGTGGAGGTATTAAAAAAATGCTTATTGATGATGTCTATTCCACCAAGGGATTGTTTGGCTTAGTGCAAGAATTGCTTGAAACAGGTGAAATTTCTGTTCCTAAAAACCAAGTAGCTGAGGTTGGACATTTTAAGTTTTACGATCCGGTGATTCGTAAAGAGATGGAATATAAGAAAAAGTTTGAGATATTAAATGGATTTTATTTGGCGGTGAACGATAGATATAAACTTGTTATCGACAGCGCTGAAAAAGTAAGGTGTTTTGATATACAAAATGGCGAAGAGGAAATCTTTGATAGTGAACTAAAATCATCTGTTGAAAAGACGCTTTTAAAACACGCAGAAGGTTGGAGTGGTGAACTGCCTAAAAATGATTTTACATACTTGTAGTTAAAAAGTGCGTTAACATAATAGTATAAATAAATTTAGGGAGAAGTTATATGAAAGTTGTAATACTCGCAGGAGGACTTGGTACAAGGATTTCAGAAGAGAGTCATCTGCGTCCAAAACCAATGATTGAGATAGGGGAGCGGCCAATTCTTTGGCATATTATGAAATATTACTCGCATTTTGGTTTCAATGACTTTATTATCTGCTGCGGTTATAAGGGTTTTATGATAAAAGATTATTTTGCAAACTATTATTTACATGGCTCAGATGTTACATTTGATTTTAGAAATAATGGTGACATGACTATTCATAATAATGTTTCTGAACCTTGGAAGGTAACTATAGTGGATACCGGTCTTCACACGCAAACAGGTGGTAGAATTAAAAAAATTGCGAATTATATCGGGGATGAACCATTTATGCTAACTTATGGTGACGGAGTTAGCAATGTTGATTTGAAAGAGCTTGAAAAAATGCATAAAGATTCTAATAATATAGTTACGCTAACAACAATAAGACCAAGTGGGCGATACGGCATATTAGACCTTGACGAAACAAAAAATGCTGTTATTGGCTTTCGGGAAAAAGCAACAGAGGACAGCAACTGGATAAACGGCGGATTTATGATTGCAAGTCCTTTAGTTTTTGACTATATAGATGGCGATGATACAATATTTGAGAGAAACCCATTAGAGCGAATTACCAATGAAGGCAGACTTGGAGCATATAAGCATTTTGATTTTTGGCAGTGCATGGATACTCAAAGGGATAAAAATGCACTCGAATGGTATATAAAAGAGAAAAAAGCGCCTTGGATGGTTTGGGATAAATAGGTATTTTTATTTGTAGTTAGATTGTTATCTGCAGATAATAGAGCGCCCTATATTTTTGCCAATTAAAAAAGCTGGTAGCAGGTTTGCTATCAGCTTTTAATCATATTAATTTAATAGAAATAGAACAGATTAAACTACGCAATATTTCTCCATATAGCTATCCATAAGTGGTAGATATTTTGAAAACTCGGGGCTGTCTTTTAAATATTCTCGAATATCCCTGACATCAACTATCGAATGAACTTTTATGCCAAACTCATGAAATACTTCATCAACAGCAGTTTTATCGCTGTTTTGTCCTATCTCGCATCTATTAACAGTGATAAACATATGTGGAATGGTAACATTCCCGCAACTTTGAAGTATAGGTACAACCTCTCTTATTGCGGTGCCTGCCGTTATAACATCTTCAATGATAATTATACGGTCGCCATCTTTTGGTGTGTATCCAACTAATACGCCGCCTTCACCGTGATCCTTAACCTCTTTTCTATTAAAGAAAAAC
>CAYJGN010000044.1:0-15269 GCA_964369635.1 uncultured Oscillospiraceae bacterium | reverse complement strand
AAAGTGAGAGCGACGACAATATTGCAAGAGATTGAGAAAGAAATCGACACAGGTATCGAGAGCGGTGAGTGGAGCGAAGCGCCGCAATAGAGAGTGAGTGACTGAGCGCTGCCTCGTCAGAATTGGCTTCATTTTATCAAAATCCTCTCTTGCGAGCAGATTTTTTATATCATTTCGCAATTCTTCCTCTTCCCCAGAAGACCATAGTCTTTTGGGGACCCCATCTAAAAGTAAAAGATGCGCCGCCAAACAGAGTGGGGCGAAGCAAAGCGTAGATAGCCAGTGGCTATCTATTCGAATGAGTGAACCTGTGAACGAATGAGACAAAATAAATCAATTTTATCGCCACGACAATTTGGCAAGAGATAATTTGAGCGAATGCGTCAGTAGCCAGTGGCTACTGATACAAGTGAGTGAACTTGTGAGCGAATGAGCGCCGCCAGTGGCGGAAAAAGCGAATGGAGCGAAGCGCAGTCGCACAGAGCAATTCGAAGCATAGCAAGAAGTGCGACAATGCGACAAGAGATGAACGAGCGGGAAAATAATCCAAAAACTTTAGTGCGACAATATTGAAAGAGGTCACGGCTTGCCGTGACCGTGAAGCTTGCGCGAATTTGGCGGACATGGCAAGCCATGTCCATACATAATAAATTATAAGTTTCAAAAAGTTTAACACAATAAATTATAAGTTTCAAAAAGTTTAACACAATAAATTATAAGTTTCAAAAAGCTTAACATAATAAATTATAAGTTTCAAAAGTTTAACATAATAAAAATCCACCAGAAATGGTGGATTTTTATTGAGCGTCTTGAAAAATCATAATTTAGATATTACCCTTTATGGGTATCCACCATATGATGTGTTTTTTTGATAACTACAACACCAAAGAATATGTTAGTGTGGTAACGATAAGTATATAAAGTATATTTAGAAAACACTTGACAATTTAAGATTACAGTTGTAAACTAAGAGTATAGACTACAACTGTAAACTATGGAGGTGTGAAACTATGAGCAAGATAAAAATAGCTGAGAGCGAAATTCCTATAATGCGTGTGATTTGGGAAGGGGGCGGGCAGAGTCTGCCTGATATTTTAAATAAGCTTTCTGGCAATAAAAATACAAACAAGACGCTGTTATCAAGACTTGTGGCAAAAGGTGCGGTGAGGGTTACAAAAGAGACTGCAAGAAATGGTATTTATTCGGCAGTTATATCCGAAGCGGATTATATAAAGGGTGAGAGAAAAGGGTTTTTGAATAGAGCTTTTGATGGGAGCAAAGAAAGGCTGCTTCTTAATTTCGTAAAGGAAGAAAATGTGACTAAAGAAGAGCTTTTGCGGCTTTTAGAGCTTGTGGAGGAGGAATAGATAATGGTTGCAGATGGAATGAACTATAATATATTTGATTTTTTTGAAACTTTGGCATTTGAGATAACGCCTTTCTTCTATAAAATTTTATCGATGTCGATAATTGCGGCGGCAATAGGAATAATAACTATTATACTGCTAAAACTGCTAAAGAAAAAACTATCTCCAAACTATAAATATCTTCTTTGGGTAGTTATGATTATTGCGCTAATCCTCCCATATCGGCCAACGAGTCCGCTATCTGTTACAGCACCGATCGACTCAATTAACTGGATGCAACATAGAGATGATTATGAAGAGCTTTTAAAATATACCGACGAAGGCTCACCACCGCTCACCTACGAGCAAGAGCTTGAGATGGATAGTTTGTATAATTCGATAGAAATTCGAAAGGCTATTTTTGATAATATCCTTCCACTTGTTTGGCTATTCGGAACTATTACCTCGTTTTTTTTGCTTATAATATCAAAGATACGTCTTACTAATTTAATATCAAACAGTGAGGCTTTTGAGGGCGGTAAAGAGATTTTAGAGCGGTGCAAAAATCGCCTTTCGATTAAGCGAGAGATAGAAATGGTTATATCGGATAAGGTGCCTGCACCAGCACTAACAGGGGTTATAACCCCTGTGATACTCCTACCGGAATATGCAGAAACTCTTGATGAAAAAAATCTTGAATTTATAATCATGCATGAGCTGTCCCACTGCAAAAGATGGGATATGCAGACAAACTACCTTCTCGCGATTTTGCAATCTATCCATTGGTTTAACCCTGTTATCGCTGTTTGCTTTAAGCTTTTAAGGGCAGACCTCGAGACGGCAAATGATGCATCTGTTATAAAAAAGCTTTCCGCAGAAGAGAGAAGCGACTATGCAAAAAGCCTTGTCTTAATTCTTGGCAAGAGCGGTAAGGTGGGCGCTGTGCAGACTAAGCTCTCGATGGTGAGTGATGCGAAAAACGTTGAGAACAGAATTTCAATGATTAAACTTCGAAAGTATTTCAGCAAAAATAAGATAGTTATATCGGCTATATCTCTTATATTAGTAGCAGGACTTTCGCTATTTATGCTGACCGGTGCTGGTAAGACAGAGGAGCTAATTGAAGCAAATATTGTTTTTAACCAAGCAGACGGTGAGATACAGGTAAAGATGGAACTCCAGACCGACTGGACGATAAAGGCTGAAAATCCTGAGCATAATATAGTTGTCGCTGGTGAGTTTTTTGAAGAGAGCTATATTTATGAGGGTGAGACGGCTATTGGTTTTATCGGGTATTCGCAGTTTGAGCCGTATACTGGTGAGATTGCGAGAGAGCAGTATTACCAGTCTGTATATCCAGCGCTTCGGCTTTCAAGGTTCTTTCTGTGGGAGCCTTATACTGCGCTTATTTCAACGGAAACGACAGAAGCGGCAGTTGCAAACGTCTCATTTTTAGATCCTGATATAGTTTCTGAATATATGGGTGAACTCGCCTCGGCACCTTATGAGAACTACCAAGGCATTTTATATTACGATACCGCTCTTCAAAGCTATATAGCTATGGGGTTTAGGCCTGATATGGTGAGCGAAGAAGAGGCGATAAGGATTGCAGAGTCGATTACGTTAAGCGGCGAGTATAGTGATGACGCAGATGAAGCTAATAGTGGTCAAAACGATGAGAATGATGCAATACCGCTCGTAAAATACTCAGATGATGGATATAATGGGTATGACATCGGCGAGGGTAAAGTTTTAATAACAGATGAAAACAATCAGGAAGTTTGCATTATCGACCCTATGGAAACTATTATAAACGCAGAGGAATACGGGGAGTTTTTAGTTAAAGATTATGGAGTTTTAGCGGATAACATTTTCCTGTTGATAAACTCAAACGACCTTGGATTTTTCTATACGATATACGATGCAGATGCAAAGACGGCTGTATATCAGTTTGTGGGAGTAGAGGATAGCGGTTATCTTTTAAACAGCAGAAGATACTATAATATCAGAGGAAACGGGCTCCTTATAGCGGATATTGGGCTTTTAGAGCAGAGTAATCCCGCCTACTATCTGTATAGCGATGGAGAGGATGTTTTTGCCCAAGAGTTTCCGGCAGAATATGGTTATAACCAGGACTTGACAATTTACAACAACCAATCTAACGGCGAGGGGCGATATATCGCTTTTGTTAATCAATCGACCGAGCTTGTTGATATATACAATCAAACCGATAACGGGTTGCAGCTCATAAGCTCAGAAGAGTTTGACAAAGAGCTTTTAGAAGAAAGATATTTTCTTGGAGAAGCTTATTTGATAGATGCAAACGGAAACCTCGAAATAAAAGAGGCATTATAAAAATATCTAAACGGACTTATCCACCCACTGGCAACTTATAACAGCTTGCCAAAAGGGCAGATAAGTCTGTTTTAATTTAATATAAAGTTGCAAACGAGGGATAGTTTTGAAGGTAACGATAAATGTATTTTTATAACTAATGGGTGAAAAATTAAGCTAAATTGATAGTTTAATTAGTGAAATCATATAAAAAAATCAACATAACAAAGTTAAAACATTGACAAAGTTATGTTGATACCATATACTGAAAATAGAAAGAAAACCAAAGTGTTTAAAGAGGGTGAGTTTGTTTTACTGTATAGCTTAGTGGGGTGATCTTATGAAAAAAGTTATAATATTTATGTTAATTGCTCTTCTGTTTTTATCGAGTTGCGGCAATGGAGATTCTGAGAAGCAAAGCTCTACTACCGACCTTTCATCTGAGAGCGTTCCGCTGTCGGGCGGGAATAATGATGGGGGCGAGAAAGAGGATATTCCAAGCTATCTTTTGAGCGCGAATTATAGCTTTGAGATAGTTGAGAAGAGGGCGGTTGAGCTTCGAAGCGAGAGCGGGAATCTGGTTTCAACTATTGAGGTAAGCGATATTTTAAAAGAGGGGTATAGTCCGAGCAATATTGCTATTGAGCTTGTTTATTTCCTCGATGATAACAAGATAATTATCAAAGCGGTCGATAAAAGAGATGATGGCGATATCTCGATATTTTATTTCTACGATATTCCGAGCAGGGCTGAGATAACATCAATAGGTGAGATATCTGATTTGAGTTTTCTCTCATATAGCGACTATGATCTGCGATTTGTTCGAAATCACGATAGCTTGATGATCGCAAAGTCGGGCGATAAAGAGTTTGTGCCGGCAAAAGCGGCGCTTATCGGCTCGATTAGTCGCGAGCTTAACTTTTTAACAGGCGACCTAATCGAAGAAGACGCAGGGATGACTATAAAAACATTTATAATGGACCCTGAAACATACTATATGGCAAACTATAATCAATATACCGGGTTTGTTGATGTTTATATGGCGCATGTTGAGCTTTTGCAGTATGTTGGGAGTGAGGAGATAGAGGAGCTTCGAGGCGCGGATACGGGCCTATTTGCGAGTAAGTATAAACTGTCGGACAGTATGGGAGTTGTGCTGGCAATTGATGAGAGCAATGAATGGGAAGCTGGTGGCAGTTATAGCGAAATTGGCTGGCATTACTATCATCCGATAAAAGTTTCAGGCGATGAGCGATATATGGTTTCTGTTTATGATGGTAGATATATTGAGATAACAAATAGGGAAAGCGGAGAGGTTGAAAAGATTGATGCCGCAGAATACGCAGAGTTTAACGGTGTCCGGCAGACAGGGGGAAGCAGTTATTACTTAACAGAAGATATTCTGATGGTCGTTATAACTGACATTTACGCAGAGCATAGCTCAGCTTTTGGCGGTATAAATATACTATATGATTTAAAAGAGAAAAAACCAATAACCGAGATTATTGGAGTGAATATCGAAGAGATTATGGGCAGATATCGAATTAGCATTAGCATGGCAGAAGGGGTATTATTTATCCCGCATGCGGCCGATGCCTCAGAAGAAGCGATTGAGTCATATTACTTATACCTTAATGGTGAAAAGCTTACAGCACAGACGATAGATAAAAGTTATAGAATCGCTTTTATGCATACGGTAGTTTCACCAAATGGCAGATATTTAGCGGCGCACAATATGGTTTCAAATGAATTTTCAGTTTTTTATGAAGAGAATGGAAGCCTTCAGTTTGTCCGAACTGAACCAGTGCCGGAGGGTGAGACGATAATTTATTCGAATTTTGAGATTTCGGATAGCGGTGAGATAAAGGTTATCGAGGATCCATATGGTATGTGATAAAGCGGAGGAATTAAGGGCGATGCGCTCTTTGGTGATACCATATACTGAAAATAGAAAGAAAACCAAGGTGTTCAAAGAGGGTGAGTTTGTTTTACTATAAAGCTTAGTGGGGTGTTTTATGAATCGTATAATTTTTTCATCTATTGTTTTATCTTTGCTTTTAGCTTTTGAGCTGCGGATATTTCCGAGCTATCATTCGAGTGAAGATTATACCGTTATGATAACTCCAAAAGAAGGAGTTGTGATAAGTGATAATAGCGGTGAGGAGGTAAAAACTATAGCGATAGATGAAATTATAAAAGATGATTATAATGCAACTAATATAATTATTGATAAAGTCTACTTTTTGGATACCAAAAGGATCATTATAAAAGCCTTGGATAGGACGGAAAGCGGATACATTTCGATTTTCTATTTATATGATATAGAAAATGATGCTGAGATTACCTCTATTCCAGGAGTGCCGGATTTAAGCTATTATTCCTATAGCAATTATGATATGCGGTATATCTCAAAAGACTACTGTTTAATGATTGCGAAATCGGGCGATGGTGAGTATATACCGGCGAAGGCTTTATTAATCGGTTATTATGAATGGGTAGACGATATTAAGGGAGAAGTATTTGATGAAAATCAAGGGATTACCTTGAAATCGATTATATTACCGAGAAAGAGCAGCGGTTTTGCAAACTATAATCAGTATACCGGATATGTTGATGTTTATGCTTTCGGCGGAGGGTTTTATAGCTATTTTTATTACTACGGTAGCGAAGAGATAGAGGAGCTTCGATCGGCAGATATTTCTGCATTTGCTAAAAACTATATTATGGATGATGATTATGAAATTATCGAACCGATTGATGAGAGTTCGGATTGGGAAGCAGGTGGTGAGTTTTATAACGCAGGCGGAAAATACTATGTTCCCCCGTTGCATATTACTGCAAACGATAACTATATAATAGCTACCTATAAAGGCGTTGATGTTACCATAACAAACCGAAAAACCGGAGAAGTTACAGAGCTTGTAGTAGCGGATTTCCAACTGGATGATAAAACTATGAAGGAGGGAGATGAATGTTACTTCCTATCAGAGGATATCGTTGTTATACCTATAAGCCCGGAGGATTATTCTGATGAACCTGTGAATATTATATATGACCTAAAAAACAAACAGCCCTTATCGGAGATAGATGGTATCGACATTAATCTTTTGGTGAACGGAGGATATGATGCTCGTGGGATGGCTGAAGGCTGCTTATTTTTCGCATCATATCGTATATATGATGGAATGAATGATGTATATTACCTCTATCACGATGGCGAAAAAGTGACAGTTGCTACGATAGATGCAAGTTATGGCCTGTGGCTACCTCGCGTGAGAGTATCGCAAAACGGCAGATATCTAGCCGCTCTTACCGTTTATAATGATAAGTATTCAATATTTCATGAAGAGGGCGGAGAGCTTCGGTTTGTGAGAAGCGAAATAATACCGGCCGAAGAAGTAGAATTCCCCACAGACTATGTAATATCGGACAGTGGTGAGATAATCGAACTTGATGAAACGACACACTGGCTTCCCCGACTTTATGCTGATCTCAGGGACAGCTAAAAGATGATTTGAGAGCAGTATATATTAGAGAAGATACAAAAAGCAAAATGCTGCAACCGAAGAATATATTATATATTAAAAAAACAGATGCAAACTAAAAAATGCATCTGTTTTTTCATTCTAAAAATTAAATTTCTATTTTATCTCATTGATAACAACTGCAACTTTTGCAAGCTCATCGGCAATAGCAATATGCTGAGGGCAATAGCTCTCGCATATTTTGCAACCAACGCATTTATCTGCTCGTTTATCTCGGTGTATCCAGTTGAAGTAGGCGGTTGTGGTTGTGAATTTATTGCCTTCTTTGTTCATCGTGTAGTCGTTATAAATTTCAAATATCTTCGGAATAGCTATCCCCTCAGGACATACGTCGCAATAGTTGCAAGCTGTACATGGGACAGCACCGAGCTCTTTATAGTGGTCGAATGCTTTTTTGAACATCAGGCGCTCGCTATCATCTATATCTTTTATATCGGAGAAGAGTGCAACGTTTTGCGATACCTGCTCTTCGGTGCTCATGCCGGATAGGATAACAAAAACCTCGGGTAGAGACGCAACATAGCGAAACGCGTTCTCGACAGGAGTGTATCCTTTTGGGAGGAGCTCTATCATATCCTCTGGAATGTTTGCAAGGTATCCTCCGCGGATAGGCTCCATAACAACAATCGGAATATCTCTGCTCTTTAGTATCTCGAAACTGCGCTTTGCATCTTGCAGATACCAGTCAAGATAGTTTATCTGAATCTGAACAAAGTCGAACTGATGTTTATCAACTATCTCTTCAAGCAAATCCGGGTTATCGTGGAATGAAAAACCGAGATGCTTTATCCGACCCTCTTCTTTGAGCTTCATAAACTGATCATAGTACCCGTTATCGCACATAATCTTCCAGTTGGATTTATTAACGTTGTGCAGCAGATAAAAGTCGATGTAATCTGTTCCAAGTCTTGTGCAGCTCTCTTCGAAAAGCTTGAGTGCAGCTGCATTATCAGGCTTGTCCCACATCGGAAGCTTGTCTGCAAGGTAGTAGCTATCGCGCGGTTTATCAGCAAGAGCATATTTTAAGAATTCTTCGCTCTTCATACCATGATAAACATAAGCGGTATCGTAATAGTTTATACCGTTTTCATAAGCTATATCGATTAGCTTCTTGCTCGCTTCAAAATTAATGGTTTCGTCTTCATTTGTTATAAGTCGCATAGCGCCAAATCCAAGCCTTGATATCTCTTTGTCGAATGCCTTGTTATATTGCCTTTTTACCATACTTAACACCTCATTTTTCCGTTTTATTTAATAATATCACAAAATGATAAAAAATCACATAATAAATATGACAGAAAATTTATTAATATCCTGTTACAAACTCCAAAAAAACTTGCAATTTATTTCGATATAAAGTACAATTAAGGTTGGAATTTAATGTGATTTAGGAGAGAAATATGATTAAAATATCACCATCAATATTATCGGCAGATTTTTCAAAACTCGCAGCGGAAATAAAGGACGTTGAAGCGGCAGGAGCTGAGTATCTTCACATAGATGTTATGGACGGTCATTTTGTCCCAAACATAACTCTTGGCGCCCCTATTGTTAAGTCTATTCGAAAAGAGAGTTCGCTCTTTTTCGATGTTCATCTTATGATTTCGCGCCCCGACCTATATTTCCAGAGCTTTATAGATGCAGGTAGCGATCTTATAACTTTTCATGTTGAGAGCGAATGCGATATCTTCAAAACCCTTACAGCGATAAAAGAAAAAGGCATCAAAGCGGGACTTGTCGTAAAACCAAACACCCCAGCCGAAGCGGTTTTCAAATATCTATCACTTTGCGACCTTGTGCTTGTTATGACAGTTGAACCGGGTTTTGGCGGGCAGAAGTTTAATAACGAAATGCTTACAAAAATCAAAGATATCAGAAACGAAATAGATAAAAAGAAATATAAATGTGAGCTTGAAGTTGACGGAGGTATAGATAAATATACAGCGTCACTTGTTGCGGCAGCAGGTGCTGATGTTCTTGTTGCGGGCAGTGCTATTTTCAATAAACCGGATAGAAAAAAAGCAGTAGCCGACATCCGTCAGTCGGCTATGGATGTTATTAACTTTGAATAGTTAATAGTTTTCAATTATATAGATAACAGCATCATTTAAAATTATCGCTTCGCCGTTTTCCAAAAGATAGGTTTCAATAAAGTCATCGGAGAATACCTGAAGAGAGAACTCACCCGATAGCGTTTCTATAAGTTTGCAAAGAGCGCATCCAGGGGTTATAAGCAGAAGGTATTGTCCGTTCTGTTTATAGAGACTTGAGGATAGTATCAGCGAGAGTTTTGGCAGTATAATCTCTTTGGTTACTAAAGCGAGATCTTCTGTATTTTCGAAAACTATCAAAATGGGACTTTGGTTAGTTATAATTTTTTCAGGTTTTCCGCTAAAGTTAAAATAGACGACGCAACCTCCATCCTCTTCAGGATAGGTTTCGACTGTCAACTTCTTACCGGTCGTGTCGATGTTATGGCGTAGCCGTGCGGTTTGAAGAAGTGATATAAGCATTTCACGGGTGTTTTCACCCCTTGAGGTGAGGTCATCGTAGCAAAGACCATATGAAAAAAGCTCAAGAGATGAGAGGCAGATGCGCAATTTGTTATCGGATAGTTTTTTGATTTCCATCATAGACCCCCTTTTTCATATTATACGCAGTGGGGGAATTATTTGTTAAAGGAGAAGTAATGGCAAGAGGTTATAGTGCGCAAAGCAGTAAAACAGACTACCTAAACAGCATTGATAAGCAGTATTTTATCGCGCTGTTACCGATAGTTGTACTTGCGGTGTTATTCTATGGCAACCGCGTTTTATATAATATAGCGGCAGTTTCGATTATCTGCTATATAGTTGATTTGGCTTTGGTATTTTTAAGAACCCAGAGTCTACATCTAAAAGATATTTCATCAACGGTTTTAGTTATAACGATAGCGATGGTTATGCCGGCATCTATTTCATTTAATCTACTTTTGACGGCATCGCTTTTTGCGATAATTATAGTAAAGCATCCATTTGGCGGCAGGGGAAACAGCGTTTTTTCTCTTGCGGCGGCAGGATTTGCATTTGTCCTTTTAAACTTTCCAGCGGTCTTTAACCATTATCCTGTTCCATTTGACCATACCACTGCATATATCGAAGGTGGACAAGGGTTATATGTTGGGACCCTAACCGTTTTAAATTCAGGTGCTATGCCGACCGTTTCGATATTCAATATGCTAATTGGAAATCTTCCATCTGCGATGGGAGCGGGATTTGTTCTTGTTTCGATAGCGGCTGGAATATACCTTGCATTCCAAAAAAGGATAACATTCACTGTTGTTTTATCCTTCTTATCAGCTCTCTATCTAATATCTGCTATATTCAATAGAACAGATGGTTTTGCGCTACAAGCGGCTCTTTATGAGATACTCGGCGGGTATACTGTCTTCGGGGCGATATTTTTCGCAAGTCCCGTTGAGCTTGCGCCGAGAAGGCTTGGCGGCAGGATAATTTATGGAATAGTTTTAGCTATGCTCACCGTTATGTTTCGGAATATCGGATATTATAACAGCGGTCTTTGTTTTGCAGTTTTGATAGCGAACAGCCTTATAAATCTGTGTGATCGAGCATCTGCTGAAATTTATGTTATTTATAGCAGAGTTTGGAGGGGTGCGAATGGCTAACAAAAAGAAAAACCGTTTTTCGCTATTTCGCGTTATTTCCGATAGCGCTGTTATTAATATCGGCCTTTCAATAACTCCGATAGTCGTTGCTTCAACAACGGGATATAATGCGCTTGTTATATCGGGTGTTATCTGTTATCTTTTGTTTGTTAATACCGTGGCGGGTCTTGTTTTCAGAGATTTAATTCCCCGCCAATATAACTATATAGTCTATACTTTTATCGCAGCGTTTGCCTTTATCCCTGTTGGGATATTGCTTGAGCGGGAAATTCCGCTTATTGTTGATAGTATCGGCATCTATCTGCCGCTTTTAGTTGTGAGCTCTATGGTTGTTGTAAGGGCGCCTGGAACCCATAAAGAGAAGAGCATTCTATATAAAATCGAGAAGTTTTTCTCGCTATCCCTATCATTCACTATAGTTTCGGTTTTGGTTGGGATGTTGCGCGAATACCTAAGCGTTGGGACAGTTTTCACATATAGCCTACCAACTCTTCATAAGTTTGGCTCAGCGGTATACCCTTATATTGGATTTATTATCCTTGCATTTGTCTGTGCCGCGATGAAATTTTTTGAAAACAACAGTTGGAAGAGTCGGATTTCTGGATGGAGGGACGAGTAATGTTTTTAAATACCCTCAGTAGCTATATATCTATAGTTTTAGTGGCGATACTTGTTGAAAATATTCTCTTTTCAAATGCACTTGGAATTGGGCGGATAATGTTTATAACCGAAAAACCAAAGCTTCTGCCGGTATTCACCCTGCTTATAACTGTTGCAACAACCCTCTCGAATATAACTTCATACCTTTTAAATAATCATTTTTTGAAAAACTATCAAGAAACTTTTCCGTTTGAGCCGTTTATATATGTGACTATGTTAATAGTCGTGTTTTTGCTAATTTCGGTAGTTCTAAGGTACGCACTACCCGATATTTATAAAAAACATCAAAGTATTATTCCGCTTTCAGTATTCAACTGTGCTGTTTTGGGAACAATGATATTAGCGGCGAGAGGCCAGAGTGATTTAGGTGAGGTAATAGTTACGAGCATTGCAAATGGAATTGGGTTCTTTATTGCTTCAATTATAATACGAGAAGGCAGAGCAAAACTTGCGCAGATAAACTGCCCCGAAGCCTTTCGGGGACTTCCAAGCGAGCTTTTATTTATAGGGATAATTTCAATGGCGCTTTTCGGATTTAACAGAATTCATTAAGTGGGGGAATTTGATGGCAAAGCAGACGAAAATTAAACGAGGGACGAAAATGTATCGTTCTTCGAGAAATCGAAATGCATACAAGGCTGTAAAGAATATAGTCATTGTTATGCTTTGCTTTGCACTTATTGCGACGGGATTTTTCCTCGGAGGGCCAATACTTGATTATATGTTTGGCGAGAGTGAGATTTTAAGCGAAAGCAGTGGCAGTAGCGGAAGTAGTAGCAGCAGTAGTGAGAGTCAATCGAGTGAATCAGAACCGTTAGTAGTGGTGCCAGAGCTCAAAGAGCTGAATTTAGTAGAGATAGCGCCAGCGGATTTCTTTAATACAACAACTATATTGAGCGCAGTAGAGACTGCTAAAGCGGCTGGATATAATGGATTTATCGTAACAATTAAGGACATAGACGGTAACATCTCCTATAATACCCAAAATGAGTTTATTAGAAGTTTCGCAGGTGGGGCTATAGCGCAAAACGAAATAGAACCGATTATCGAGATACTAAATCAAAACGATATGGTGGCGGTAGCGCGAATCCAAGCGTTTAATGATAATATGGCGGCGGCAAAGAATGTAAGTTCTGCTGTTATGTATCAAAATTCCGAAACGATTAGATGGATTGACAACTATGCAGACCAAGGCGGTCGAAGCTGGCTAAATCCCGCTTCAGATGATGCTGTTCGGTTTATAGAAGAGATTGCAAAAGAGGCGGCAGCGGCAGGTTTTTACGCTGTGGCAACTGAAAATATAAATTTCCCAACGGGTGTTGGGCTATCGCTTGCAACCTATCCAAATCTTGACGGAGCGAGTTTTGATGCGGTTATAAATGATATAAACAAAGGATTAACAGCGATAATAAACGACAACGGAGCTTTGCATTTCCAGGTTGTTTCAACCCAAGGGTATGCAGGAAACTCGGCATTTAGATATGGCGAGAATATCGAGTATAGCGGTGATGCTGTTGTGGTCAACCTCTCAGATTACTATTATGGTTTCCCATATCAAGTGGGCGTCGATTTCTATGAATATATTGATGGATCGAATATTGAGGCTATAATAAACAGCGCAGTTGCGGCAAATAGTTACGAGGGCGAAACAATATTTATATCAAACCCTTCGCTCGAAACTGCTGTTGATAATTTTATTGGCGACTATTCGTCGATAACCGTTAGTGTGAGGTGAGTAGGTGAAAGATAAAATTTTTAAAAAGAGGGCGTTTGGCGGCTTTGACAGGGATGATGTCATAGCCTATATAGACTCTATTATCGCCGAGAAAAGCGAGATGCAAGGTGATTATGAAAATCAGATTGAAGAGCTATCTGAAAATCTACAGACGCTAATTGAAATAAACAAAGAGCTGATTGAGAAAAACGATGAGCTAAAGCTCGAGGTAGCGAAAGGGAAAAGCCAACTTTCGGTCAATGAATCGACTATCGAGAGAATATACGGAGAACAGCGCTCACAAAGAGATGAGCATAATCGGTTGCGCCTTGAATATAATACTGCGCAAAACGATATAATGAAACTTCGAGAGGAAAACGAAGAAGAAAAAGCGAAGATAAAAAACCTTGAGGGTGAGATTGTCAATTTGAAATCTCGCGACTATGAGCTTAACAAAAAGAAAGAGGAGCTCTATATTTCGGCAAAAGCTATGATTGATGAGGCCAATGAGAAAGCGCTGCAGATTGAAAATGAAGCTAAAAGCAGAGTGCGTGAATTAACTGAGCAGAGCAAAGCTTATAAAAATAGGATAGAAGATGAAGCGAGAAAAAATGCAGGCGAGATAGTTGAGAGGGCGAGCAAAGAGGCGGAGTCGGTCGTGCAGTCGGCAGAAATAACCGCTAAAAGTCGAGCTCGGATGCAAAGTCAGTGGGTTAAGGATGCTGTCTTTAAAGCGAAAAAAGAGCAGGAGAATATTAAAGCGCAGAAAAATGAGCTTGCAAAGGATTTTATAAAGATCCGCGAGAGCTACATATTGCTTGCAGATGATCTATATAAAAAAGCGAAGGTAATTGAGGATATGCAAAAAGGCGATTTTGAAATAACGGCAAGGAGAGAAGAAGGCGGCTCGATTGTTTCAACGCTACTAAAAAAGGTTGAGGACATTTTTAATGTATAGAAATTTGATCGATTTAAGTGATTTTTCAAAGAGAGAGATTAAAGAGATAATAAAAATGGGACGTAAGTTTCATGAAAACCGCGAGAGCGGAGTTGATAGCGCCGGAGGCAAACTCATGGCAACGCTATTTTATGAACCTTCGACAAGAACGATGCTCAGTTTCCAAGCAGCTATGCAGAGGTTATCGGGCAGTGTTATAGGTTTTGACAACCCGCAAAACAGCTCAGTTTCAAAAGGGGAAAATTTTAAGGATACCATCGAGGTGGTATCCTCTTATAGTGATATTTTGGTTATCCGCCATCCGAGTGAGGGTGCAGCGGCAGCGGCAGCACTATATTCAAACTGTCCTGTTGTTAATGCGGGCGATGGTGGCCACCTCCACCCAACTCAAACATTAACCGATCTATTAACTCTCGACATTGAGCTCGGTAGAGTTGATAACCTGAAAATCGGTATCTGCGGTGACCTTAAAAATGGGAGGACTGTTCATAGTCTTGCAAAAGAGCTTTCCGACTACGAGGGAAATAGCTTTGTTTTTATAAGCACAGAAGCCCTTTCTATGCCGAAGTACATACTCGATATCCTCGATAAAAAGAATGTTCACTATAGTTTTGCAAGTTCAATTGAAGAGGTTATTTCAGAGCTTGATATCCTTTATATGACGAGGATACAAAAAGAGAGATTTGCAACTGAAGAGGAATATAAAGCAGAGAGCGGTAAGTTTATACTCGACGCAAAAAAGATGGCGTCTGCAAAAGAGAGTTTCAGAGTTCTTCACCCACTACCGCGAGTTGATGAAATAGAAGTTGCGGTTGACGATGACAAAAGAGCCGCTTATTTCAGGCAGGCTGAATATGGGATGTATGTTAGGATGGCGCTCTGCAAGTTTCTGATATCATCTCCAAAAACAGAGGGTACAGAAATGACAATCGGCGAGCATAGATGCGCTAATGAGCGATGCATAACCGCTCACGAAGATTACCTACCAAATCTCATAACCCCCGACGGAAACTGCGGATTTTGTGAGCGACCGAGCGCTGCCTGCGGC
>CAYJGN010000043.1:0-15285 GCA_964369635.1 uncultured Oscillospiraceae bacterium | reverse complement strand
GGAAAAGTTAAATGTATAATAATGATTCATATATGTATGGAACAGGCAGAAGAAAAAGCTCTGTTGCAAGAGTTCGCCTATACAAAGGTACAGGCAAAATCACTATAAACGATAGGGATATAGATGATTATTTCGGCCTTGAAACACTAAAACTAATTGTCCGCCAGCCTTTAGCTCTAACTGAGCTTCTTGCAAACTACGATATCGTTTGTAGAGTTGCGGGCGGTGGAGTTTCAGGACAAGCGGGCGCTATCAGACACGGCGTTGCAAGAGCACTTCTACAGATAAATGACGGAGAGCTTCGTCCAGCTCTTAAAAAAGCAGGCCTTCTAACTCGTGACCCGAGAATGAAAGAGAGAAAGAAATACGGTCTTAAAGCCGCAAGAAGAGCTCCACAGTTCTCGAAGAGATAATTTCGTTTTACAGGAGAGTTTGCAATATCGAACTGTGGTCCTCACAGCAAAGCTGTTGCGGTTTTGCCTAAAGACATGCCACCGGCATATCTTAAAAACGGCAAAATAGATTCTCGAAGAGATAATTTCGTTTTACAGGAGAGTTCGCAATATCGAACTGTGGTCCTCACAGCAAAGCTGTTGCGGTTTTGCCTAAAGACATGCCACCGGCATATCTTAAAAACGGCAAAATAGATTCTCGAAGAGATAATTTCTCTTTCACAAAAAAATATTACAGTTCTCGAAACGAGAATAACTGCACCATTTTTCGGAGCTGCATTTTATGTGGCTCCGTTTTTTATTTTGCTTATCGACAATAATAGTTATATAAATTAAAAAAGAGGTAATTATGAAGCTTTTATCAATAGTTGTGCCCTGCTTTAACGAACAAGAGGTTTTGCCTATTTACTATAATGAAATGACAAACGAACTCGATGGGGCGCCATTTAATTATGAAATTGTTTTTGTAAACGACGGTAGCCGAGATAATACCCTTGCCGTTTTAAAAGAGCTTGCAGAAAAAGATAACAGAATAAAATATATATCATTTTCGAGAAACTTCGGAAAAGAATCTGCTATGTTTGCAGGCTTTGAAGGGGCATCTGGTGACTATATCGCTGTTATGGACGTTGATTTGCAAGACCCTCCATCGCTTCTTCGCTCGATGTTTGAAACGCTTGAGAGCGGCGAATACGACTGTGTTGCGACAAGAAGGGTGACGAGAAAAGGAGAGCCACCTATCCGCTCATTTTTTGCAAGAACATTCTATAAGCTTATAAATAAAATCTCATCAACCGAGATAGTTGATGGAGCTCGCGACTTTAGAATGATGACAAGGCAGATGGCGGACAGCATTATTTCGCTTCGCGAGCGCAACAGATTTTCAAAAGGGTTATTCTCATGGGTTGGATTTAACACAAAATGGCTCGAATACGAAAACCGTGAGCGAGCGGCGGGCGAGACCAAATGGAGCTTTTGGAAACTTTTCCTATACTCACTCGATGGTATAGTTGCATTCTCAACCGCTCCTCTCGCGGCGGCATCGGTTTTAGGTATTTTATTTTGCGTTTTCGCCTTTATAATGATAGTCTTTTTTGTTGTGAGAACACTTATCTTCGGCGACCCTGTCGCTGGATATCCGTCACTTATTTCGTTTATTTTTCTTATCGGAGGTGTACAACTACTCACCTTTGGCGTGCTTGGCCAGTATATGGCAAAGACATATCTTGAGACGAAAAGAAGACCTATTTATATAACGAAAGAGAGCAATATTGAAAAACAGGATTCGCTATAATTAATTCTAAAAAAATTTAGGCATAGGGGGTAATAATATGCTTAAGAAAAAAATATACAATATACCGCTTCTCTGCTTTATAGTTTGTGCTATGACGTCGACGCTTTTTATCATACCTCATATGATATTAAATGGCGGAGCATTTACCCTCGGTACCGACTTTAATTTTCAGCAGATAACCTTTATAGATAGTGCAAAAGAGCATATAACCTCGGGTGCTGTTTGGGCTGATAATTTAGGGCTTGGTGGAGATGTTTTTAATATTTTAGGGTTTTACAATATCCTATCCCCTTTTTCTATTCTTTATTACCTAATTCCCGGCGCTACGAACTATCTTTATTTTGTCGGAATATTTGCAATATTAAAATTTGGTGTAATGGGTTTTACATCTGCTCTATTTTTTAAAAGATATCTTAAAGAGTGGCAAAGCGTTTTGCTTGCCTCGCTTTTATTTTCATTTTCAGCAACCGTTTTCTTTAATTTAAACTATCACTTTTTAGACAGCTATGCTCTGATACCGCTAATTTTTTGGGCACTTGATTGCGCAGTGCTTGAAAGAAAAAAGGGCTATCTTGCAGCAACAGCAACACTGCTACTTATTACAAACTATATGATGTTTTATATGACTGCTCTTTTCTTAGTCATTTATTTTGTTGCAAAAATAATAACCAAGGAATACATAATCGGCAAAAAACTATTTTTTCCCCTTGCATTTGAAAGCACCGCTTCGGTTTTGCTCTCAAGCACAATAATATTTCGAGCAATACTACCAACATTTTTAAATCCCCGTTTTCTGCAACAGAGCATTGAAACATCAGTATCACCCTCTCTCTATGATGGCTATACCCTCGCAACGATAATCAAAGGCTTAATCCTACCCGCAGAAACTCTCTATAACAGAGCTTTCTTCGGCGATAACCATCCGGATTTACCATCCCTTTGGTTGCCGGTTGTTGGCATAGTTTTGGTTTTCGCCTATCTCATAGGTGCGAAGGATAAATTTGCGCGGATAATTCTTATAAGCTCATCTGCAATAATGGCAATTCCAATTTTAAATGCCGCCTTTTCCCTTTCGCTAAACCACTATTACCCACGCTGGTTTATCCTACCTCTGCTTTTTATGGCGCTCTATTCGGTGAAATTTTTTGAAACAAAAAAACGAATATCGCCACTTTGGGGACTAATCCCTGTTTTTCTATGCGTTATAGCGATGGTCTACTTTTATAGTATTTGGGAAGATGTTGTAGCAAATCCCGAATATAACCTATATTTTCAAGATCATGGAAAAGCGATGCTTTTTATAATAGTTGCCGCTATTTCACTCATTCTAACCGTTGCTGTTTGCTATATGAAATCTCGAAAATTAGCAGTTTTAATCTTATGTGGTGCGACAATTTTGGTTTCGGCAACTCTTGGAAATGTAGCAGTAGATACTCTACAAAAAAGTTTTAGGAATTTCCCATATCATGGAGATGTTGAAAGCTATTTCACAGATGGTTATAATACCGTTGTAGAAGATAGCGAGTATGTTCGGTACGATAACCATAAATCCTATGCTAATCTATCTATATTAACCGGTAAACCAACAGTTAATATCTTCTCCTCTACCCTTCACCCGACAAGCTATGAGATAAGAGATATTCTCGGTGAAGATCAGATTGTCACCTTTCAAGTTGACCATAAATTAAACTATGGCTTTCACTCTCTTACATCGGTTAAATATATCACCAGAACGAAAAATGGTGCTTATGATGTTTATCTGCCAGGATATTTCGAGATTAAATCAACAGACGATTATATAGTATACGAATACCCCTACTATATTCCGATGGGATTTACCTATGATAGCTATATAACAACAGAGCAGCTTATGCAGATTTCAGCGGGGGATAGGGATTTGGCGCTTCTTAAATATCTTGTTGTTGATGAGAATATTCCGCAATCATTGTCACAGGCGGATATAGCTGATTTAGATGTTAGCTTTGAGAGCTTTGAAGCAGATGTTTTGGCACGACAAAGCGAAACTTGCGATGTTTTCTATGAGATAAAAAATGGTTTTTATAGCGAAATAACCCTTGAGAGCGATAATATAGTCTTTTACTCTATTCCGTACGACGCGGGATTTTCAGCAACTGTTAATGGCGAGAGCGCTGAAATTTATAAAGTTCAAGGCGGCTTTATCGGAATACCCGCTTCTGCTGGGGAGAATATCATTGAATTTATCTATACGCCGCCGACGCTTGTTTTAGAAATTGTTTTGATGATATTCGGAGCAGTGGCACTTCTTTTATATATCTTTTATGACAAAATTAAAAAGAGGGTTTTAAATGGTAAAAATAGGGAATAGCTGGGATAGTATCTTAAGTGATTTATGGGAGAGCGCTGAGTATAAAAGACTGCGGGCATTTTTAGTCACAGAATATAAAAGCGAGATAATTTTCCCGCCGGCAGAGGATATATTTAATGCGCTAAAATTAACTCCACCGGAAAAAATCAAGGCGGTGATTATAGGTCAAGACCCATATCACCGAGCAGGACAGGCTGAGGGGCTATGCTTTTCAGTGGGTGATGGGGTGGCGCATCCGCCGAGTTTGCAAAACATTTTTAAAGAGATTTCGGCGGAATATGGGTGCGATATTCCAAAAAGCGGAAGCCTTCGCGATTGGGCGATAAATGGAGTTCTTCTTCTAAATACAGTCCTCACCGTGCGCGAAGGAGCGCCGCAAAGCCATAGCGGTAGGGGTTGGGAGTTTGTCACCGATAGGATAATAAGCGAGGTGGAGAAGCTTGATAGACCGATAGCCTACCTTCTATGGGGCAATAATGCGATATCAAAAAAAACGCTTGTCACCAATAAAAAACATCAAGTTTTCACAGCGCCGCACCCTTCTCCCCTATCTGCGCACAGAGGGTTTTTCGGATGTAACCACTTTAAGCTGTGCAACGAATTTTTAGCGGAAAATGGAGTGGGTGAGATAGATTTTTGCTTGAATTAGTTGTTTTTAGTTTTGCATAGAAGTTAATCGGGTATAAGATAAATTTTTTTATAGTACTTTTGGTAGGTGCGTGCAAGGCCGCCGCCCGCCACGGCGGTGCTTTGCACCGCAAAAAAGAGAGAGCGCTTATTTTAAGCGTTCTCTCTTTTTAAAATCAAAGATTTTCGTGGCGGGCGGCGGGCAAACTGCTAAACATCAAAACTTAACCCATACTTACTCTATTCAAGCATTCAACCAGATGTCAACCGACCCCGAACCCTAAGCAAGCCCTTGCAAAATCATAAAATCAATCTATCTGAAAGGGTGCATCTGCGACCATTTCACAAAAGTTTATGCCAATATAAATATTTATCCTTTATCGATAGTTTTTCTTTTAATAAACCCACGAGCGAAATCTATCGCCTGGAAAAACTGCCGCCTGTATAAAACAGTTGATAAAACCCAAAGGGCGATGCCAACAAGCGCTTTTAGCATAAAGTTATCATAGAAAATCGTTGCAAAAACGGCCGCTGCAATCAGCAAAACCATCCCAAGGCTCGTCCGTTTGATATTTTCAAGCGAGCGATAAAAACGCTGCGCAATTATCGTTCTAAAGATAAACATAATAAGATTTGCAATAAACAGAGCATATGCAGCCCCTAAAATGCCAAACTGCGGCACCAATAAAACGCAACCGACTATATTAACAACAGCGCAGATAATCATCGCTACCATATCAATATAGCTCTTACCCTCGATAGTTATCCCGTAAACCGTTGTTTCACTAACAATAAGAAGGGTTGGCGATAGAAGCATAATACCCATAATCGAAGCGCCACTTGCGTATTCAGGGCCTAAAATCATAAAAATGATATCCCAAAAGATTATAATACCGCCAATTGAAATTAAAACACCATATAGCAGATAGTCGTGTACCGCTATGATGGTTTTCTGCGCAGTCTTATAGTTTTGGTAGATGAATGCCGACCAGAATGTTGCAAATCCCGCTTGAATGACCGAAATAATATTCGAAACAGTTGAAACATTTGTGAAAATACCAAGCGCAAAATCTCCCACATACCTACTGACGATTATCTGGCTTATAAAGGTATTGAGCCAAAGGAGAACAGAAGTTGGACAGAGGGCAATTCCATATTTAAATAACGGCTTAAATATAGAAACTTTGAAAAACCCCTTTGAAGGAAGCATTTTGCGCCCCTTTGCAATCCAAAACAGAGCGGTGAATGCAACCATTCCTATAACGTTTAAAACGATAACACCTTCAAAAGTCGGGTTTATAAAAGCGGCTGAGAGGAAAAACACCCTTGTGAAAAACTGCTGGGCAATACTCTGCAGAGAATACATTCGTATATTGCCTTCCATGCGGTAGGTTATATTTATAAACCGAGTAATGGATAGGCAGAAAACATTTGAGAATATCATATATGTTGCAAGGGGTGATGAAAAGCCAAATATAGCCTCCGAAATTGGGGATGCAAAAAATAAAGAGGCGATAATAGATACTGCAAAGACGAAAACAGTTGAAGCACTAAAGCATATTCCAAATATTGTTTTGCTCGAAGCACCAAACCTATCATCTGAAAAATATCTGATATAGCTATGGTCAAGGCCTAAAACGCATCCGTTCATAATAAGGGTCGAAACGGTTATAAACATATTAACAGGCCCTAAAACATCAGGGGTTAAAAGCCAACTTGAAGCTATGATAGCAACGCCATAAATAAGGAAATTAACCCAAGTGGCAATAGAATATTTAAAAACCGAGAGGAGAAAACTCTCAGCGGTAACTTTATCTGCGTTCATATTTAAAAAGCAGTCCTTTCATCTTCGCGATAAGGCTTTTTCGCTCGCTTTTTGGAATATAATCTTTCTTTATATATCCCAAAATCCTGTCGGTATATTTTGCGACAGATGGTATAATCCCCTGAAACCAAAGAGGATTAATTCTGCAAACTCGGATAAAATGGAAAACATATAGCGAGAGCCATTTCGCAACCGAATATTTCCCCTTAAACTTCGAGAAAGGTTTTGATAAATCATCTCTTTTTAAAACTTCCTCGCAAAGGTCGCATATTCTCATATATGATGGGTAGCTATCATAGTCGTAATGGTACCGGAGCAGCTTCTCATCTATTGGAAAAGGGGGATTTTTAGCGGTAGTGGTCGGTAGGAAGTCGTCGTAGTTATCTATTGCGAAAACCCCCTCATATATAACAGGGTCGAAAACTTCGCTTATAGGGTATGGTCGGAGAACATGCGCCGACTTGCCAGCAAAATAAACCTCCGGAATAGAGGTGCTCATCCAGCTATAGATTATATCACAGGCAACTATCCATTCTCTTATTGAAAGATCAGATATAACGCGAAATCTCGGGTATTTTTCTTGCATCAGGCGCAGAATGGGACTATCCCACTCACTTGGGTGTGGACGATAGATAACATACGAATCATCATCGCTCTCATTTAAATACCGCTCAAACCAACCAAGTGTATCGGTCATAGAGGCAAGGGTCAAATCGCGAAAAGCGGGGTAATCAAACCCTGTTATCTCGCTCATCTCCGCAAGCTCTTCAGGGGACATATATGCAGCAGTATAGCTGCTAATTATTAAAAGCCAGTTTTTTTTGCTGTCGAGATTATATTTTTCGCCGAGTTTTTCCTTGCCAAAAAACATCTCAGCAAATGGTTCTCTGAAAAAATCATAATGGACAGGACCTGTAACATATGCATTTTCGGGCGGGAGACCGTTTCGCACAAGTCTATCTTTTGATGCCTCTCCCCAACAAGTATGCAGACATAGCGCGGCAGCATCTTTTGAATTATAAAAATCCATATCCTCTTGCTCCCTTGAGAGAACCTGCTCCCAGTGGAGATTTATAACCTTATTGTGCGTCCCGACATTATTATAAACAAAGCTGTTTAACGTTTCATTATCATACATTGCAGAGGTTAGAATAACCTTTGGTTTGTTATATGTTAAATATGAGAGCTTTCGGGTATCTAAGAGCTGGTGAATACGAACCTTATATCCTCGACGTTCAAGCTCAGCTGCTATAAGCGTATCGCTCTCTATTTCCCGCACAATATGCTCATAGAGTATTAAAAAATCAACCATTCTATCCTCCGATTAGAAAATTTATATCAATTATACCATATTATGGCGAAAAGCGCGATTAACTTTTGAATTTAGCTGTTTGTTGGTATATTTTATAATATCGACCATTATTTGACAAACTGCGCAAAAAATGTTGATTTAAGGGGCAAAATCTATTATAATAGGTTTGTTAAGTTTAAAATAAGGAGTAAAAATAAATGAAATTAAAGCTATTAACTTTAGTCTTGGCGCTGACTATAATTTTAACCGCTTGTGGTGGCGGAAACAATGATTCGTCAAGTTCGTCTGAAGGTGGAGAATCATCAGAAAGCAGTTCGGAAAGCACTCCCGCACTCCCAGCAGAAGCATACCTTAACCCGCTGACAGGTCTTCCAATAGATGAGGACATGGTTGGTCTTCGCCCGATGTCGGTTATGATAAACAATATAAGAAACGCTATTCCACAGCATGGTATCGGTGGAGCTGATATGTGGTATGAGACCCTTGCAGAGGGCGGAATTACCCGAATCATGGCGATTTATTCAGATTACAGAAATCTACCAGAGCAGGTAGGACCTGTTCGAAGCGTTCGTGAGTATTACCTCGACTTTGCATACCCACATGAGACTTTATTTGTCCATTATGGTAGCTCATATCCTTCCAGAGATGTTATAGCGGCATATGATCTTATGACATTTGACGGCGACGTTTATGGAACATCGGCATTCTGGCTCGACTCGCAACTTGCAGCGGAGCGCGGCGGTCGTGAGCATGCAAACTTTACGAATTCAGAATATATTCAGGTAGCTCTTGATGATAAGAATGCTAATGTTTACTCTGATAGTGATTATATCGAGCCGACCTATAACTTCGCACCAGAAGGCGAGAGAGCTTATGATGGCGATATGACTGCAACTGATATCACTGTTGGATTCTCAAGCTATACAACTGCAACATTCACCTATGATGCAGATAGCATGATGTACCTCAAGGGACAGTTTGGCGGAGCGCATATCGATGCTATAACAGGTGAGCAGATAGCTGCTGATAACGTTATTATCCTCTTTGCAGATACCGAACTTCACCCAGCAGGAAGCGGTCTTCTACAGCTCGACTTAAACAGTGGCACCGGCTATAGAATAACTGGTGGAACAGCACAAGAGATTAAATGGACTAAGGGTGACCTTGCACAGCCGTTTGTACTAAGCGATTTAAGTGGTGGAGAGGTAGTTCTCAATGCAGGCAAAACCTATATCTGTGTTGTTGATAGCGCACTTGAAAATAAAGTTGTAATTAACTAAAATTTTAAAGGACAGCGAAGGCTGTCCTTTTTGTTTGCTGTAAATTTACAAAACATGCAGGTATAGAGGGGGCGCCGCCCGTAGTGAAACGCACCTAAGGTGCGTTTGTCGAAATGAAATTTCGACGGGCGATTTTAAAATCGCCACTGCGGGCGACGCGCAAACATCCGATTAATCCCTAAAATCTAAATATAATCACGATTTATGCATAGTCCTTTTTATCGTACATGTAAATAGATATAATTGAGATAACAAAAGAAGTTTCGGGGGATGAAGAAAATGTTTAGTATAGTTGAGAGTTTAATATTTATAGTATTTCCAATCGTTTTCATAACGACTGACGCAGTAGGGATGATAAAAGAATACAAAAGTATTCAAAAAGATTTGGATGAGGCAAAAGAGATATGATAGCTTTTATACCTCATCGTTCAAATTTTTCCGCTATTATAAAAAAGCAAAACAGCCAAGCCGATTTTATATCAATAAGAGATAGCAGCAAAACCAAAAGCTTATCTTGATATGAATCGGTTCTTTTTTTGTATTATATTTATCCTCTTTCATAAGAGATAGCTATAACTTTATTTTCATTCTCGCAAACTACGAGCCTTTTAGCTCTTTTTTTATGTTAAACTTCAAAAAATAGGCAATAATAAAAATAACCGATTATAAAAAGGAGAGCTTATGAAAAACTTAAAGGTATTTTTATTAACATTTTTCATTTCACTTGCTTTTTTTGGCGGAATAATAGCTCTTATGGTCTATCCGTCAGGGGAAGGGTTTGATACCTATATTGAGGCAGATACCCAAACTCCGGGTATACCTATTGAGAGAGATAATATATCGGGAACTGCATTGTTTGAGATAAACACCCGAAGCGATGGATTTGACAGCACAAAGCTTCTTATCCGATTATCCCCTACTGAAAACACCATAATATTTTCAATACTTCCGAACAATCTCTATATTGGCGAAGAGACTATTTCAGAAATGGGTAAACAGTCAAATTTATACAATACAACCCTTGCAATAGCGGAAGAATTTTCAATTTTAATTGATAGGTATGCCTTTTTAAGTTATGGTGATATGATAAATATATTAGAGGAGCTGCCGAAAAGCTATATCGAAATAGATAAAGATCTTTATCTCACAGAGCAGACAAGCAATATTTCATTTACCCTGCAAAGTGGTACGCAGGAGCTAAATCCCATAACTTTTCTCTCTATTCAAGCGGACCCATCGGTCTCTGACAATATAAAAAACGCAGCTGTTAAAGAGATAATAAAGGCTATTATAGAAGCACCACAACTAACTATCGAACTTTTTGCAAAATATGAAGACGGAAGCTTTGGTGGTCGCGATATATTAGCTGCTGAAATATTTCTCGAAGAAATAGGTGATCTTTCATATGATGTTCGTGTAGTTGCACCAAACTATACCACAGTGGAAGATGGCGTTATATTAACTGAAGAAGAAAAAGAGAAATTTATAGATAACTTTAGCTAAAGCTTTGTTTTCTCGCTAATATGTGGTATCATATAGTCGGTGATATGATGCATGAAAAAATAACAAAAATAGCAATTGATAATGGGTGCGAGATCGGTTTTTTTGTAGATAGCGAAATGCCACTCGGATATGGCATTTCTATTTATTTTCCGCTTTCAAGCTTTATTATAAGCGAGATAGACAAAGCGCCAACCGAGAGCTATTTCCACCACTACAGAACCGTTAATGCTCATCTTGATAAAACTGCACTGCTAATAGGCGCTGCTCTTCAAGAGTGCGGATATAACTACTACTGTATAGCGGCAAGCCAGAGCATTCGCGCATTTGACAGCAGAGGTTTTGCCGGGAGGTATTCCCATAAAAAAGGAGCAGTGCTATCTGGGATAGGCGCTATGGGGAAAAACAATCTACTACTCACCCCAAAATATGGCGCTGCCACTCGTCTTGCAACTGTTTTTACCGATTTTGTTACAATAGAAGATAACCCCCCAAAAATAGATTTATGCCAAAACTGCAACATCTGCTTAGAAAACTGCCCATCCGCGGCTATTGGTGATAGTTTTGATCCGCAGCTTTGCAGTGACTATATGAAAAAGCACTTTAAAATGATAGGTCGAGGGGTGGTTTGCGGAATATGCATTAAAAGCTGTCCGCTAACATTTCAAAGGTTGCAAAAATAACCAAATTGTGTTAAAATGAGGTTACAAAATCAAGGGAGATTTATTATGAACGGTATTTCAAGTTATATGCAATCGGCGGCACTTTCGTTATCAAGCACCCTTAGCATGACTGTTGCAGATATGGCTATAAATGGATCAGCTGAGCAGATGGCAGAGCTCGTTTCGATGATAGATGAAACCGTAGCCCCTGCTGTTGATGGAGTTGGCGTTAATTTAGATGTTCGCGCTTAAAATTTGACAAAATCAAAATAGATATTTAAAAGGCGAGGAAATTCCTCGCCTTTTTTGTTTGCAGTTTATTTAAACAAATCTATCAATAGTTAAAAACCGCTCCTTTAAGCGTTTAATCATTTATACCGATTAATAAATACGATATTTTGTAACTCTGCTTTTGCTGTTGCTGCTCTACTTCGGCATCTGTTGCTGCTCTACTTCGGCTTTGGTTTTGGCTTTTGATTTTGCTTCGGTTTCGGTTTCTGTGTCTGCTCCCGCGCCGCCCGCCCCTCTCGTCTGCGACGAGAGGGCATCAAGAGAGCCTCTCTTGATGCAGATAACCGCAGAGCGGTTATCTGGCGGGCGGGGCGGACACTCACTCTATAATCAGCCTTTGCAAACCCTTTTCCATTTTATAATCTTTGCAATTTTTATCTTTTAAATCAAACTCCTAAAGTAATATTGGCAACCAACTTAAGCTTAAAGATATCTCTGCAACTGCTCGACTAAATTATGTACTGTTGTTCCTGGGTTATATTTTGATGGTTTCATATTAGATTTAAAGTTTTTCATCCTCAATTTCGCATGTTTAATAGCTTTTCCCGCTCCACCATCGCTATCAAGGATATCATAAATATCACTGTAATTCTTTTGGTACCTTCCGTTTCGAAGTCGGTGTTTTTTAAACATTCCATCGAGCCTTGAAAGCCACTGTTTTCTTCCAATCGCCTCATCGCTATACTTAAAATGGAGATATAGATAATATTCAAAACTCTCATTACTCCAAGCGGTTTTAAACCCCTTTGATTTTGCAAGATTTATCGCATGATCAAAATTCATAAAATCATCTTTATCGAAAACAACCCAAACATTCTGATATATTATTTTAGCTGACCTTACGATTTCATCAGCTTTATGTACAAGGCTAACAGTTCCGCGCCCCTCACCAGATATATCAATTCGCGGGAGAGCAACAACCTCTAAAACACCACCGTATTTTCTCTTTATCTGTTCGGTAAGTCCTTTAAAATAAAGTGGCTCGGTCTTCGTTCCCTCGGTAACTATCAAAAAGGAATTCGGGCGGGGGGTGCGTGTTTCGTGAGTTCGAGGTGTTCTACCGCTTCTTCGTTCTTTAAACTTACTCTCATTCCTCATTAGAAACACCACCTGCTTCAAGGTCGCTTAAAAATGGAATTCCACCATAAACACCGCTCAGATAATCTTTTTCAAACGAAGAGCCGGGACGAATTTTAAAGTCAGAGAGAGGTATTAGCTTTGAGCGCCCGATATTATCTTTTTGGGCAAACCATATCTGGTCACGTCTGAAAAATTTCCTATTTAAAAGTGTTGTATCGTGAGTTGTATATATAAGTTGGCCTCTTTTATTTTCAGGTGAGTTGAAGATATCAATAATATATTTTAAAAGCAACGGGTGCAGTCTTGAGTTAAGCTCATCTATGAAAATAGATTTGCCTTTTGAAACTGCAATTTTTGCATTCAAAAATATAGCTATACTCTTTAGCGTTCCCTCAGACTCGTCGAGTAATTTTAATGGGTATCTCTTGCCATCATACCCTGAATGGTATGAGAAAAAATCGGGTTTTCCATCTGATATGGTGTAATCTAAATCACAAATTCCAGTATCTATCAGCCCAAGGAACGATAAAAGCTCCTCTTTGTTTCTATCTAAAACGCTCTGGAGGTGTTTTTGCAAAAACTCTGGGTTTTCAAATAGATTTGAAGAGACGACAAACATATCAACTATTCCGCTATAGACGGTGTTAAATATTTTTGTTGTAATATTTAATTTGTTTAGAAAGGTGAGGATTAGAGCCTGCTTTGGTATGAGTCCCGCAAATGCTCTGCACTCACGCCGAACTATATTTCCAAACTCAGTTTCATCTCCCTCTCTCTCGAAAACAGTTACTGTTCGCATCGTCGAGAGATCTTTTTTATAAAGCCATTCCGAAACTATTTCGTTTGCATTGTATTCAAATCCATACTTATACTCTGCATTATCAACTATGAAAATAAGCGATAGCTCTGTATTGCTCCTATCATCTAAAAATATATAGGGATTATACCCTTCAGATAAAGCTGTGTCAGCATTTTTACCATTCGTATTTAGCGATTTAATAACGATATCTTGAAATGTCTGCAGAGCTAAAAAGAGATTAGATTTCCCCGAGGCATTCGCTCCATATATTGTTGCGACTTTCAAGAAATTTTCTCGAACTCCCAAAATCTCAATAAGATTACTTGAATGCTCTCTATAGCTTTTAATAGCGCTCATATCGAAAACAGCAGTTTCTTTAAATGACAGAAAATTTTTCACGGTAAACTGGACTAACATTTAATCACCTCTCAACTTTTAAAGTTTTACTTTGCTAAAATACTATTTAAAAAAGATTCCTCCTTTTTTCGACTTGCTCCGCCACCCGAGCCAAACGCAACCTTTGCGTTTGTAGCATACCGGGATAAAAATAATCAGTTATTTTTATCCCGGTATGCTTTGGCGAATAAAATTCGCCGCTCGGGTGGGCGGATATATCGAAAAAAAGCAAAATATATCAGTTCATCGCTATAAATAACCTGCAAACCCGTCAAAACAGTAAAAAATAAAATCAACTCTTTAAAATGCAAATTTTTCGTTTAACGAAAAATAGAAGATAAAATAAACCTATACTTAGATTATATCAAAATGAACATTTATGTCAATTAGAGCTGTTAAATTGTTATCGCCAAAAGCTATATAAAAACAACTAAATATTATTTTCAGCTTATATCAGAAAAAAGCGCAGAAAAAAGCTCCGCATAAGCGGAGCTTTTTAATTCGGTATACGTCTGACTTGCTAATTTGTATTAGCCAAGTAGCTGTAGAACGCCCTGAGGTATCATGTTTGCCTGAGCAAGCATTGACTGTGAAGCCTGAACAAGGATGTTGTTCTTTGTGTACTCCATCATCTCAGCAGCCATATCTACGTCACGGATACGTGACTCAGCAGCAGTCATATTCTCAGTTGTAACGCCGAGGTTGTTTATGGTGTGGTCAAGTCTGTTCTGGATAGCACCGAGATCACCACGAGTTGATGAAACTGATGTGATAGCTATTTTGATATTGCTTATAGCTTTATCAGCGCCTTCTTCTGTTGTGATATCAACTGTATCTATACCAAGAGATTTAGCATCCATATTGCGGATACCAACAGAAACCTTCTGTGAAGGATCTGCAGTGTCGCCAACCTGTAGGTTAAGAGCTGAACCTGAAACTGCAGTTGTAGCTGTATTACCAACGACAGCTGCAGGAGTTACATATGCACCTGTCATTGTAACGCTACCAACAGCACCAGATATAGCCTCTTTAAATGCAGCTTCTGATATAGCAGTTCCTGCGTCAACGCCTGTTGCAGCAGCGCCAGGACCTGTAACTGTGATAGTTAGAACGCCATTTGAAACAGCAGCTGAAATCTCTCCGTCCTCACCTGCAACTGTTCCGTCAGCATAAGCTAATGTTATGCTTGTGATAGAATCATCAAGACCTTCGAGTGAGAAACCACCAACATTAGCACCTGAAGAAACTGTATCAGGATCAATGCTACCATCAAGTAGGTTAATTCCGTTGAAGTTTGTGTTCTCAGCGATTCTGTCGATCTCTTCGATTAGTGAGTCAACTTCAGCTTGGAGGTTTGCTCTGTCAGCTGTGTCGTATGTGCCGTTTGCTGACTGTGTAGCAAGCTCTACCATTCTGTTTA
>CAYJGN010000042.1:7809-16106 GCA_964369635.1 uncultured Oscillospiraceae bacterium | reverse complement strand
GCTCAGCACCACTATCCATTTGAAAACAAAGAGCAGTTTGAAGCGGAGTTCCCAGCAGACTTTATCTCAGAGGCAGTTGATCAGACAAGAGGCTGGTTCTACTCGCTCCTTGCAATTTCAACTCTGCTATTTGATAAAGCTCCATTTAAAAATGTTATCGTGCTTGGTCATGTAAACGATGAGAACGGGCAGAAGATGAGTAAATCTAAGGGCAATGCGATAAATCCTATGGATGCACTGCTTGAATACGGTGCCGATGCTGTTCGTTGGTATTTTTATACGAGCTCAGCCCCATGGCTACCAAGCAGATTCCACGGTAAGGCAGTTGTTGAAGCACAGAGGAAATTCCTCTCAACGCTATATAACAGCTATGCTTTCTATGTTCTCTATGCCGATATCGATAAATTTAATCCGCATGAGCATAACCTTGATGAGCGCGCGCTAACTGTTATGGATAAATGGCTTGTCGCAAGCCTTAACAAGACTATAAAAACAGTCACCGATCACCTTGAGAATTATCGTATTCCTGAAGGCGCTAAAACACTTTCAGACTTTACAGATGAGCTATCAAACTGGTATGTTAGACGTTGTCGCGAGAGGTTCTGGTCGAGTGAGCTCACCCCTGATAAGATAGCGGCTTATAAAACACTACACCACACCCTTGTAACTCTCTGCAAAATAGCGGCGCCATTTATTCCGTTTATGACAGAGGAAATCTATCAGAATATCGAGAGAGGGGTAAATCCTGGTGTCCCTGTTAGTATTCATTTAAATAGCTATCCGAAAGCAGATGATAGCTTAATTGATGAAGAGCTTCTCTCGAATATGGAGATTGTTCTATCGGCTGTAAACCTCGGTAGAGCGGCTCGAAATGAAGCTGTTTTAAAGAACAGACAACCACTTGCAGAAATTTTTATAAGCGGTAAAGAAGAGTTGCCAGAGCAGTACTGCGATATAATAAGAGAAGAGCTAAATATTAAAAAAGTCACCTTTGTAAACGATGGTGCGCAGTTTGTAAGCTACATCTTAAAGCCGCAGCTAAAGCTGCTCGGCAGAAAGTTTGGCAAGCAGATTAATGCTGTTCGTGAGGCGCTACTCGCCTGTGATGGAAACCAGAAGAAAAAAGAACTCACAGAAAACGGGTTTATAGAGATAGTTATCGAGGGAGAGACCCATAAGCTAACCGAAGAAGAGCTTTTAATCGAAACAACAAAAGCGGAAGGTTTTACATCTGTTGCAGATGGCGATATGACCGTTGCGATTGATACAAAGCTCACTGATGCGCTAATTGATGAGGGATATCTTCGTGAGATGGTTTCAAAAATTCAGCAGATGAGGAAAGATGCAGGCTTTGAGGTAACTGATAAGATTAGACTTTCGGTTGTCGGAAATGAAAAACTTCTATCGGTTGCGAAGGCGAGTGAAAAAGAAATCTGCTCGGATGTTTTAGCGGTTTCGCTCACAGCGGAAAAATATGCTTTTGGTGCTGATTGGGACATAAATGGTCTTTCGGTAACAATATATATAGAAAAAGCGTAAAGGCGGAGTTCGATGGGTTTTATTAGTCTTCTAAGCGTTGCGGTGGGGCTTTCAATGGATGCCTTCGCGGTGGCGCTATGTAAGGGGATATCTCTGCGAAGAGCGAGGGGACGAGATATCCTAACAGTTGCCCTCTATTTTGGAATAGCGCAGGGGATAATGCCAATACTTGGCTACCTCCTTGCGAATACCTTTTCAAGCTATATTATAGCGATTGATCATTGGATAGCCCTTATTTTGCTCTCGCTTATCGGTGGCAAGATGATAAAAGAGGGGGCAGCTGGCACTCCTGATGATTGCGAATTGCCACAGGAACGACTCTCGCACAAAGAGATGCTAACCCTTTCTATTGCGACAAGTATAGATGCTGCGGCTATCGGAATAACATTTGCATTTTTAGATGTTGAGATAATTTCAGCAGGGGTCTTAATAGCGACGACGACCTTTATAATATCTGCAATAGGCGTTGCGGCGGGTAAGCGATTTGGTAAAGTTCTCGGTGGGAAAGCTGAGATACTTGGTGGAATAACCCTTATTATTATAGCTGTATCGATTTTCCTTGAACATACAGTTCTATAAAATAAATTAGCTGTTTACAAGAGTGTATAGATGATATATACTGATTGTAGACAGCTTTTTTCTGGAGGAAAATTATGGCAAAAAACATGGGAAGCAAAATAAAACTTATTACAATACTTGATTTACTAAACCGTCATAGCGACGAAAATCATGTTATCTCAACTGCAAGACTTATAGAAATGTTAGCAGAAGCTGGAATTAGCGCTGAGAGAAAAAGTATCTATGATGATATTGAAAAGCTTATCTCACTCGATTACGATATAATTAAAACTGGCAAAGGGTATTATCTTGGTGAACGTCGGTTTGAGATGGCGGAGATAAAAATTCTAATAGATGCAGTGGCTTCATCAAAATCTCTCTCTGAGAAGAAGAGTATGGCTATAATAAAAAAACTTGAGAGTTTTCTATCAAAATATGAAGCAAAGCATCTGCACGAGGGGCTTCGGCTTATAAGCAGACCCAAAAGCGAAAATGAGCAGATTTATTATAATATAAGTAGGATTGAGAGAGCTATTATAGATAAAAAAGCGATAAGCTTTAACTATTTCAATACCGATATAAATGGGAAAAAGGCATATAGAAATAAGGGGGAGCGGTATACAGCACTTCCGATAACTCTAAGTTATAACGACGATAGATACTATCTTGTGAGTTTCTATGAGAAGTATAATAATATTACGAATTTTAGAGTTGATAGGATGGAGAGGATAGAGGATATAGATTGGGCGGGAGTGGTGCCTAATAATTTCGATATTTCAAACCATATAAAAGAGACGTTTGATATGTTCGGCGGCGAAAAGCAAAACTTAACACTTAGCTTTGACAACTCGCTACTAAGCTCAGTTCGGGACAAGTTCTCAGATGATACTGTTTTTATACCAGATGATGAGCGGTTTATTCTAAATCGTGATATTGCAGTTTCTGAGAGGTTTTATGGTTGGCTATGTGGGTTTGGAAAGAAAGCGAGTATAATTTCACCAAAGTCTGTTGCAGATGACTATAAAGCGTTCTTGCAGTCAATAATAGATATGCATTAAATGGCAAACTGCCTTTTAATATATTTTTAAAGGAGGATTATTATGGAACTTAAAGGATCAAAAACAGAACAGAATTTGATGGCGGCTTTTGCTGGTGAGAGCCAGGCGAGAAACAAGTATACCTACTATGCGAGCAAGGCGAAAAAAGATGGATATGTTCAGATTTCAAACATATTCGCAGAGACTGCTGGCAATGAGAAAGAGCATGCTGAAATTTGGTTTAAACTACTTCATGACGGTATGCCAGACACAATAGCTAATCTAAAAGATGCAGCTGCTGGTGAAAATTATGAGTGGACTGAGATGTACGCTGAGTTTGCGGCTATTGCAAAAGAAGAAGGATTCACTGAAATTGCAAGACTTTTCACTGCTGTTGGCAAGATAGAAAAAGAGCATGAAGAGAGATATAAAGCGCTTCTTGCGAACATCGAGGAGGGCAAAGTATTTAAAAAGGATACAAGCATATCATGGGTATGTTCAAACTGCGGACACAACCACGAGGGAACAACTGCTCCCGGTAAATGTCCAGTATGTGACCATCCACAGGCTTATTTTGAAGAGGTTTGCAAAAACTATTAAAGATAAGTTTTGACAGTATAAATAGTATAAGATAAAAACAGGTGGAGTATTTCACCTGTTTTTTGGTTCCTTGTGGATTGTAAGTTGACTTGGTTTACTTTAGAGATTGCGCTCGTTTATTCTGCTATCTGCCGGTTTTTTTGCCCAATGATTGCTATATTTATTTCTGTCTAATGCACCTGTGCTATCTGTTATTGACTGTTTTCTCTGCGCTCTGTTTGTAAGTGCGCTATGGGTTCTTGCTTGTTCTATGCCTTGCTGTCCGCTGTCTATGCTTGCTTGCTGATTTATCTGTATTCTAACTTTTCCTCGTTGTCTTCTGCTTGTCTTTGCTGTCCTCTCGCTACCGCGCCCGCGCAAAACCGCCAAAGGCGGTTTTGCAAGGTTTGCTTTGCAAAGTTTGCCCATCAAGGCAAATTCACTTGCCTTGATGGGCGGGCGCGGCAGTGAGGAAGCATCAGAGAGGAAGGGAAAGATATCAGATAGTTTAATAAAAAAGTGGAAAGAAGAGAATATTAAAATTTTGATTAAATAAAGTGAGCGCAGATAATAGCATATAGCTGTTTTTCGTTTGCAAAAAATATTATAGTTTGATATAATAAAGCCGTATATGTAAATAGGGGTTGAAAATGAAAAAAAATATATTTAAATCGTTCTTTTCAAATGTGCATCCGGCAAAAATTATAGCGCTTAGTTTTATCGGAGTTATACTCGTGGGAACTGCTATATTAATGCTCCCAATAAGTTCAAAGAGCGGCGAGTTTACAGCATTTACCGATGCTCTTTTCACCGCAACATCAGCTACATGCGTGACTGGTCTTGTCGTATTTGATACCTTCACCCATTGGAATTTCTTCGGACAGACGGTTATACTATTTTTAATACAAATCGGTGGGCTTGGGCTTGTTACCCTTGTTGCATTTTTCTCTGTTTTAATGGGGAAAAAGATGGGACTTAAAACCCTCTCGCTTGCGCAACAGTCGATGAACCTCGCAACAATCGGTGGTATTCGCAGTACATTAACTAATATTGTTGGTAAAGTTTTGCTTATAGAAGGTATAGGAGCGGCGCTCCTTGCGATAACCTTTATTCCAAAATACGGGCTTCACGGCGTTTGGATTTCGATTTTTCTCAGTATATCGGCATTCTGTAATGCTGGGTTTGACATAATGGGATTTGAGAGTGAGTATATCAGCCTTTCGAATTATGTAAACGACCCTGCTGTTTATATGGTTATAGTTGGTCTTATCGTCATAGGTGGTCTTGGGTTTATCGTCTGGATGGATATAATGAACTATAAAAAAGAGCGCAGATTCTCGCTTCATAGCAAGATAGTTTTATCTGTCACTGGTTTTCTCCTCCTTGCGGGAACTATTCTCTTCTTGGTGACCGAGTGGCATAACCCGGGAACGCTCGGAATGCTAACGGTTGAAGAAAAGCTCGGAGCTGCTTTCTTTCAGTCGGTGACATGCAGAACAGCAGGATTTAACACGATAGATATAGCAGCTATGACGGGTGAAGGAAAACTCTTTTCGGTAATACTTATGTTTATAGGAGCAGGACCTGGCTCGACCGGTGGCGGAATTAAGATAATTCCATTTGCAGTTTTGCTCTGCACTGTTTTCTCGGTTTCAAGGGGTAACAATGAAACCTATGTTTTAAAGCACAGGATAAATCAAACCGATGTTTATCGCTCGCTTACTGTCGGATTTATGGGCCTTGCAATAGTTGGCGCGGCGGCACTGGGTATCTACTTTTTGAACCCCCATTCAACGACAATAAACGGAATGAATTCGCTATTTGAAGCTACAAGTGCCTTTGCAACTGTTGGTTTGTCGAGTGGAGTTGTAGCTGAGATAAACACTCTAACAAAGATGCTGCTCACAGTAACGATGTTTATAGGACGTTTAGGCCCTGTTGGATTTTTAATCTCACTTGCCTATAAAAAAGATAAAAACGCGGGCGGAAGTATTCTGCCTGAGGGAAAGTTAATTGTAGGATAGTTTATGCGTGAATTTATAACAATTCAAGAAAAGCCTATAATGTGGGAAGCTCTACCGACGATAATCCTTAAAAATTATCGTGATAGCGCAGAGATGAATTCGTATACTCAATGTAGAATTTGTGCAGTTAATAATGAATTGTATATTAGGCTGTTTTCTTTTGAGACAACCCCGCCGAAAACAAGTGAGATACTGCTCTACCTTTCGATAAATGGCTCTGTTATTGAATTTTTGCTAACACCAAGCGGACTTAATGTGCGGGCAAGAAAAGCTGGCGGTAAAGTAGTCGAGGGGAAAAAGATAAAAGTTTCAGAAATTGGCGGTGAGAATAATCAAGGGATATTCTGGGGCGGTGAGTTTTCTGTTTCAAGCGATATTATAAAAGATATTTTCGGCATTCGCTCTCTTTTGGTGGGAAGTGTTTTCAAAGGTGAGATAGTTAAGAGAAACAGCGGTGAAAATCCGCACTTTGGAACGCTCTTTGCAAAAGATGAAAAAAATTTCTTTGAGATGATGGATTTTGATGGCGAGTTTGAAGTTGTAGGGTACTGATATGAAAAACAAAATATTTATTCTATTGATAGCATTTGTCCTATCTTTCGCAATGACTATAACGGTACTTCCAAACATGCTAACTCCTGCAGATGCTTCAGCTGATGCGCAGGCAGTTTTTATGACAGTTGATGACTATAATTCGCAGTTAGAAGATAATTCAAGCTCGCAATCTTCAGATGATGACGAGCAGGAAAATGGAAACGATAGCAAAGATGTAGACGATGATAGTTCATCTGAGAGCGACGAAAATGATGAGTCTAACTCTGACGAAGATGAAGATGACGAAGATGACGATGACGACGAAGATGATGACGACGAAGATGACGACGAAGATGACGATGAAGATGACGATGAAGATGATAGCTCGAACAGTGAGGAAGAAGATGAGAGCTCGAGTAGCAGCTCGAGCAGCAGCGTATCTTCAGTAAATCCGCCACCTGTCTCTGAGATGCGCGGTGTTTGGATATCGTATCTTGAATATATGGCAATTTTAGAAGGGCAGAGCGAGAGCACCTTCCGCTCATACATAGCAAGCTATTTTGACAACTGCGTTGCAGCGGGACTTAACACCGTTATAGTTCAGGTGAGAAGCCATAGTGATGCATATTATAACAGTGCGGTTTATCCAACGGCTGAGTATTTCACTGGGAGCCGAGGGGGTGCTGCTTCTTTTGATCCGTTGGCAATAATGGTTGAGGCGGCGCATGCAAGAGGGCTTTTGATAGAAGCTTGGATAAATCCATATAGAGGACCTTCCACCTCGGTAACTCTACCAGATGGCGACCCGATAAAAAATTGGATTGGCACCGATAATGTATTTGTTTATAACAATTTCTACTATCTAAACCCAGCTTCGAGCGAGGTACGCGACCTTGTTGTGGCGGGAGTTTTGGAGGTTGTCCGAAACTATAATGTTGATGGAATTCATTTCGATGATTATTTCTACCCGACCGCTGATGCCTCTATTGATGCAAATAGCTTTGCAGCACAGGGGGCGGGGAGGAGCTTATCTCAGTTTAGGATTGATAACGTTAATACCCTTATATCCTCGGTGTACAGTGGGATAAAGTCGATAAAAAACATACCGTTTGGTATTTCACCTGCTGGAAATATAAATAATAATTATGGCACGATGTCTGCAGATGTGCGACTATGGGGGTCGACTCCTGGATATGTTGATTATCTTGCGCCGCAGATTTACTGGAGCTATGGTGAGGGGAGCTTGCCATATGAAACGGCACTTGCAAACTGGCAAGGTGTTGTGACCTCGCCGTCGGTCGAGCTTATTATAGGACAAGCTGCATATAAAGTTGGGGCAAATAGCTATTGGACTGCTGGTAATATTTTAGCGCGCCAGATAAGTGATGCAAGGGCGGGGGATAGATATGGTGGTTTTATAATGTTTCGATATGATCAGTATTTCTCATCTACCTGCGCTACCGAGCGTGAAAACGTTAAGAAGATAATAACCGGTTAGGAGCTTCGGTACATATAATTAATTATAAAGACTTGCAAAATTAGTGAGCCTATGCGATATATGACAATAATTACTGCTAACATAATAGAAGAGATGAGATTTTAATAAATTTCATCTCTTTTGCTTTGATTAATTTAAAGGTCGATAAAATGAGTTTAACTCAGCGATTTAAACAAAATTATAAGTGCAACAACACTGAATTTAAGGCGAAATGACAAAAAACAAAAAAATATCACAAAATTGCCAAATGTAACCATGATGTAACCTTTCGGGTGTATAATGAAATTAAAGATTAACTACAGGTTACATTTTGGAGGGTATAATGGGTAAAAAGCTATTTAAGAAGGTTGTTTGTCTCTTACTTGCGGTTACAATAACGATAACAAATGTTGGTTTTACATCGTTTGCTGCAGAGACAGAAGATGAAAATGCATTAAACGAGCAAGGTTATAATGCAGAAGGTTATAACGCAGAAGGTTATAATGCAGAAGGTTATAATGCAGAAGGTTATAATGCAGAAGGTTATAA
>CAYJGN010000042.1:0-7709 GCA_964369635.1 uncultured Oscillospiraceae bacterium | reverse complement strand
AAGGTTATAATGCAGAAGGTTATAATGCAGAAGGTTATAATGCAGAAGGTTATAATGCAGAAGGTTATAACGCTGAAGGCTATAACGCAGAAGGTTACAATGCAGAAGGCTACAATGCAGAAGGCTATAACGCAGAGGGCTACGACGCAAATGGTCTTGATAAAAATGGTGTGGCGAAACAAGATATTAAAATATTAGATGTTGCAGATATCAATAGTTTGTTGCCGAAAGAAAGCGTTAATAACTCTATTTATTCAGATGCATTCATGGAAGATTATAAGAAAAATCCATTCTTCACTATAACATTTAAAAATATTGGCAATGTTGAAGGCAATGAAATAGTTGTAACATATTACGATAATAGTAACGTAGCGTACCCAGCTTTGGGTGCTCCTTCACTTGCGGTAGACGATTATAATTTTAAAGGGTTTTCATTTTCGGGCAATTCCAATCAGTTGATTGATTTAACCACTGTGCCTTTTTCTTCAGTACCCTATGAAAGAATTTTATCAGGGGAAACTACAGTTAATAACTATTTCATACATGCAGTTTATGAGGAACCTACCTCAAATGAGGGCGAAGATAAAGTGTTCACAATAAACTACTATTATGAAGGCGGAACAGAAAAAGCGCATCAAAGCGAAGAGATTACCGTTACAGAAGATGGTGGAAATGTTGAGCATACTCTGCCGGTGATTGACGGCGCAACCACAACTGACGGCAAAACAACGATAACACTTAAATATGAAAACAACGAGCTTGTAAGAAATATTTACTACACAAAAGATACAAATGATCAGGCGAGTGTTAAAGTAAGCTTAGAATTCGTAAACGCTAACGGTAAAGAAGTTTCAGAAACAATTAAGTTTGATCTACCAGTTGGCAGCTACACAAGTGTTAGTATTGCAGATATTCTTGCAATGCCAGCTGTTATAGATTATATGAATAGCAAACATATCGTGAACAACAAAACAAATGATGACAATATTCGTATGATAACAGTTATGCCAAATGAAGCAGATGGCAGTCATAATAAAGATAACTTTATAGGATCGATAGTTCTAAACAAAATAGAGTATACTGTAAATATTAAAGATTTACGTGGAACAACTTACCAAAGCTTTGATATAATACACGGCGAAAGCTTCAAAACTCCAACTGCAAGCAGCATTGGTTATGGAGACGAAGGAACACAGGTAACTTGGCTTGTAACAAATAATGATGATAATTCTACTATGGAGGTAAAGGCTAATAAAAATGTTACTGTAACAGCAAATATAGATGTAACTCCAATTGTTAAGCATACCATAAGCTATGTTGATGGCGATGGAAAAGTTATCGGTACACAGATGGTCGAGCATGGATTTGCTGGAAAGCTAACTCCGCCGACAGTTGAACCATATAATTTTCGCTATTTTTCGGGGTGGAAACTAATGAGTTTGGGATTGATTACCGATGACGACTATAATATAACATTTGGGGCGATAAATAGACCTGTTACGATTGAGGCGCTATATGGAGGAGTGGCTTCGGAGCTTCTACCTGTGGCATCGATGATAGATAGCTATACCCGTCCATTTAACGATAAAAAGGTAGAGGTATCAGAGCTTGGTATAACTCTTACAAGCGTTGATGGAAATACCGTTTACACAATGGGCGTTGACTACGATGTTCTATTTGGAGAAGATCGATTCAGTCTTTCAGATGAGTTCCCTAAGATCAAAAATGTTAGCGGTGCAAATGGGTCACAAGAGGTTTTCTACACTGTAGTTTTAAATACAACATCAAAAAAATCAGCATTTTATGGATTAACAGGTATTCCATTTAGTGGCAATAACAACAGTTATGTAGGTTATATTGATTTCACTATAACACCTATAGAATTCACAATAGCTTTAGATGATGTAAGCGTACCTGTTGGAGCATCTCTATCAAGCACAGATATTGAAGAGAGCGTGCAAGCGCAGATTGACGCCGCTTTAGCGGGTACAGGTATTAATGATACTGCGTATGCAAAAGATTTAGGCGATATGACACTAAGCTACCTACAGACACTTGTTAATAAAGCGGGAACATATGAAAATGCGATCGGTCTTGAGCTTCTTAAAAAAGGCAAAGTTACGATTGATGGCAAAACTTATAAGTTCAACAATAAAAACTATAAAGTAACTATTGAGCATGGCGATTTAACTGTATATTCACTGGTAGTACCAGTACCAACACCAACAACACCTCCTACCGAGCAAACAGTAGAGGCTGCGGCAACGACACCAGCACCAGCTCCAGTGCCAGCACCACCAGTCGATGAAGACGATGAGCAGGTAGAGATAGTTGATCCAACAGCACCTCTTGCGCCAACTGTTGACACAGAAGATGAAACTACCGATATAGAGGATGCGCAAGTTCCAACAACTGATGCACCAGAAATGAGCCAGAATGGTTTTTACATCTGGATAGTAGGACTTGGTTTAGCGATTGTTATGGGTGGAATTATAGTTTTCGTTGCTAAAAAGAAAAAAGCTGCTAAATAAACTATATTTTCCCGAAATAAATCAGAAAAACCATAAAGAATAATTAAAATTAAAAGCTGCATTTTGAGTTTTCAAGATGCAGCTTTATTTTATGATATATTCCGAAGCAATCAAAACAAATGCCAAAGTTTTAAATGGCGATTGTTTAAGGTTTTAACAAGAAAAAAGCGATGTGAATATTTTTCACATCGCTTTTTAATACTTAATTTTAAGTTTGCTTTATCCTTGCTAAACTATAGTCTTTTCGTTTTTGCTTGATGCTAATTTACTGTTTTGCTATATCAGCGAAGTATCGGCAGTTTCTCATCTGTTCCGAAAACTTCCAGTAGTTTGTAGTCAAAGCTGAATTTCGTGTTTGATGAGTCTGAGAAAAATTTTCCTTGAAGTCTTTTCAAAACGAGTTTACCCATCTCGCTGTTAGTTATATTCGGCAATAGTATTACAAACTGGTTTGGGCTATACCGCGATATGGTATCTCCTGAGCGTAAATTCGTTTGGAGGAGATTTCGAAGTCCGCGCATCGTTTTATCGAGCAGAATAGGATCGATTTCAACGGTAGACAACCCATGGACGGTGATGATTGCAAGGTGCATATTGGTGCCGAGTCGTTTTAGGTTTCGCATATATAATCTATAGATGTCTTTGAAAATCGTGTATTCACAGACAAAAGCATCTCTATCTTCTTCGTCACTACGAAGCTCGTTATAAATATCTTCGATATTTGACTCAGTATTCTGCTCCTCCATAATAAGAAGCTTATAAAAATCGATTATCTCTTCTGAGGGTTTTATGCCGAGGTGGTTGTAATGCAGATCGGTGATATTCTGGTATCTCTCAAGTGCCTCTTTGTTTTTTCCGAGTTTTAATAGTGCTCGCATTAGCTCGAGGTTTAGCATAGTATCGAACATGTCGATCTCAAGAGCTGTTTTGCAAACTCGAATAACATCTCCATAAAGTTCCCGAACGTTTAGAAGGTTTATATATCGTGTGACCGTCTTTAGATAAAGGGTATGGAAATAATAGTTTTTTGGTGAAAACCAGTTTGAAAGCGCTGAATTAACAAGCAGATCATCGCTGTACAAATATAGAACAGTATCGAAATCGTCGATATTATCATCGTTTAAAACCTCAACAGTTGAAAGCTCATTTGCAAGGTTTTCAAAGGTGACGATATCTATTAAGCATTCAATATCGGGGTTCCACATATATGCGCCGCGCTTTGTTATGATAGCATCGGGAAGTCCTGCATCGGATAGGTCTTTGCGAAGTCTTGAAACAAGGGTTTTCAGGGTATTATCAAGTCCGAAATCATCGCGGCCATACCAAAGTGCATCTATAATATTCGATGTTGTTACTGCTTTGCCGTTATTAACAAGCAGAAACTCAAGTAGCATAATCTTTTTTGGCGACTGCTTGAGCTTTTGGATAATATCAATATTATTAACTATTATTCGAAGTTCGCCGAGGGTGTATATTTCAACATTCATAGCAATCCTCCGTTTATTGGTTTTTAAGCTTTATAAGCTTATAGTCAAATTTATAGTTTGCATTTTCAGCTCTTGCCTCATAATTCTTTTTAAGGCGAAGCATAACGACTGATTTTATATCATAGCCGGTATCATTTGTCGGTAGAAGAGCTGCATATTGCGAGGGGCTGTATCTTGTTATTGTGTCCCCTGAACGCAGATTTATTTGCAAAAATTCGAGAAGACGGTGCATAGCAATATTTACATCAGCGGGTGTTTGATCTTCGTCAACGGTGTTTTTTATGCTAATCATCGCAAGATACATAGTTGAGCCAAGTCTTTTTAGATTTCGCATATGCATAGAGTATATCTCTTTAAAGACAGGGTATTCACAGACAAAAGCACCAGATTCTTCGCTATAATCGCGAAGCTCCTTGCAGATGCCCTCAATTTTCATCTCGTGGTCTCTATCCATCTTTATGATCTTCTTATAAAAGGAAACAAGCTCATCTGAAGGGTGAACGCCAAGCTGGTCATAGTGAAGCTTTGCAAGAGCCGAATAATGGTTAAACGCCTCTTTTTCACGGCCAAGCTTTACAAGTGCCGACATAAGCTCGATATTTATCATCGAGTCATAAGGTGTTTTTTCAAGAACAGCACCGCAGACAACAATAACACTGTCATACTCTTCGTTGACGTTTAAAAGTTCGATATATCTTTTTGAAGCTTCAATAAAAATGTTTTGATAATGGAGCATTTTTGGAGAGACCCAAGAATTAAATGGTGATGTTGCGAGTAGGTCGCCATTATATATTGATAAAACTTTTTCAAAATCTGCTCTGCTCTCATCGTTGAGAGTTGTAACTAAGCGAAGTCTTGAACAGATATCATCAAGGGTGAAAACATCTATCTGCGCGCTATCTTCGAGTTTCCACATATAAGAGCCAGAACCAGTTACAATAGCTTTGTCGAGACCGACAATCGAGAGATCTTTTCGAAGTCTGCTTATTAGCGTTTTCAGTGTATTTGTTAGGTTGATTTCACTGCTGCCTTCCCATAAAATATTCGTCAGCTGATCAACCGTTACAGGATTTCCACGGTTCAAAATAAGATACTGCAATAAAAATAGCTTTTTTGCAGATAGACGAAGTTTTAAAGAGATATCCTCATTATCTACCAATAATTTGAATTCTCCAAGCATTGTAACTGTTATTTTGCGCATTTTATGCCTCCCAATTATTCCTAATTAATCACAGTATAACAATTTTTAAGGTAAGTTGCAAGAGTATAAAAATAAAAAAATATATGTTTATTAGATATATTTTTGTGATATTTATGATTGTAACCTCTGTATGCTTTGACACTAAGCAGATGGAATTTGGTAAAAATAATAAAAATAGGTATTAGTTTTTATATATAATTGTGTCCATTTTTATAAGAATATATGGTACAATTAAAGAAGAATTAAAGGAAGGATGATCTGCTTGTACCAAAGAATTAAAATTCTTGCGGTTTTAGCTTTCGTCGCGCTTTCCCTCGTTGCTTGCGGCGACGGTGGCGGCGGCGGTGGCGGTGAACCAGAACCGACAGAGCAAGGGGACAGAGATAACACTCCGGTTGTTTTAGTTGCCGTGACGGCAGACGCCGAGATAACCGAGGGGAATGTTTCCTCAATAGATACAACTAAACTGAGCTTAGGGCTTTTAAATATCAGATATAATGGGTCGAATGTAAAACCAAAGCTTCAAATTATTAAGGATGGTAATACCTCAGAAGCCTATACTTATGATTTGCCCGTAGGCGAAGGGTTTATAACTATTCCATTTGCAGAGGGTAGCGGTAACTATACTGTAACAGTCAATGAAAACGTTGAGGGTACTAAATATTTTGTTATAGACACATATAGCGTAAGCGTTATGATAGATGATGAGTTCACTCCGTTTCTATACTCAAACTATTACGCAAACTTTAATGAGAGCAGTGAGACGGTAGCGGTTGCAAAAGATCTTGCCTTTGGAGCTTTTAACGACATAGATGTTGTTGAAGAGGTATATGAATATGTTATAGGCGAGATAGTTTATGACTACGACAGGGCAGAGCAGGTTATGGCGACAAACAGCTTTTATATACCGGTTGTCGATGAAACACTCAACACGAAAAAAGGACTCTGTTTTGATTATGCCGCCGTTATGACAGCGATGCTCCGTTCACAGGGAATACCAACCCAACTTGTTGTTGGCTGGGCAGGAACTGCATACCATGCATGGATTTCAGTCTATACCGAAGAGACCGGTTGGGTGCAGGATATTATATCTTTTAACGGCTCTGAATGGGTGCGAATGGATCCAACATTTGCTGCATCAAACGGAAGCCGAAGTGGTATACTTGACTATATTGGCGATGGTGAAAACTATAATGCACTCTATTTCTATTAAACATTATTTAACCTGAAAGGATTAAAGTTATGGGTAAAGAAAATATAAAATTTCGAACATTAAATTCGGCTGAACTTGCATACTTTTTTGAGCAGATGACGATATTTGCAAAAAGCGGTATGCCAACTTGGGAGAGCCTTTTAATCATAAGTGAGAACACTCCGAAAAAGGAGGATGCTCTGCTTTTTAAAAAGCTTTACGATATTGTCGCTACGGGGACTTCATTTTCGGTAGCGCTTGTTGAAGTTGGCTGTTTCCCGGAGTATGTTATAAGCATGATAGAGGTTGGAGAGCAGACTGGTAGAATTGAAGAGGTCTCAACCGCCCTTGCAAAATTTTATAGCGATAAGGATAAACTGCGGGTTGCTATCCGCTCATCTATTGTTTATCCGCTCTGTATGGCGGGAATGGTTTTCGTTGTTATATTTGTTATATTAGTTGAAGTTATGCCGGTATTTGAGCAGGTTTTTGCCCAGCTTGGCCTTGCGATGAACCCTATATCGGTATTTATGCTAAATCTCGGCTCTAACCTATCGAACTATACAGTCGTTTTCTTTGGTGTAATAGCTGGTTTGATATTTATCTTTGTCCTTCTTCGTATCTCAGCTAAGGGCAGAGAGATGCTTCGAGGCATTTATGACAGAGCACCTATAACAAGAAGTCTCTCAAAGGCTGAGAGTGCAAACAGATTTGCCTTTTCGCTCTCTCTTATGCTTGGAAGTGGACTTGATGCATTATCAGCACTTGAGCTTACAATGCTCCTTGTCGATAGCCCGCAGACAAAACAGAAGATAAATAAAATATTAATATGCATGGAGCGCGGTGAGAGTCTTTGTGATGCGATTATCGAGAGCGAGGTTTTTAGAGCTCATCATAATGGAATTATAGTTGCAGGTATGAGAAGCGGTGCTGTTAGCGATATGCTAATGGACGTTGCAGAGAAATATAGCGTTGAAGCAAAAAAACAAACCGATAGGCTTATATCTATTATCGAGCCTGTTATGGTTGCTCTTTTGTGTGTTATGGTAGGGCTTGTTATGCTATCAGTTATGTTGCCGCTAACAGGAATTCTTTCAGGAATATAGAGGATAAAAGCTATGGGCAGAAATAGGTTTTTGAAAATATTTAAAAATGCAATGTTCTACTCGGTTTTGCTTTTTGCTGCAGTTGTTGCGATTATAATTATCGGTGTGCGAAATGTCAGTGAAACGGTGGCGGAGGAGCAGCTTATAATGCTTGAAAACTCAGTGAGACGTTCAGCAGTTCAGTGCTATGCG
>CAYJGN010000041.1:14481-17228 GCA_964369635.1 uncultured Oscillospiraceae bacterium | reverse complement strand
GGTTTTTTTTTGTGTGTGGGCTTTTTTGGGTTGGTGGGCGTTTTGGGGATGGTGGGCGCGCCCGCAGCGTCGATTTTTTAAAAATCGACAAATCGGCATGAAATGCCGATAGATGCACCGAAGGTGCATCAAGCTGCGGGCAGCGCTCACTCGACCCCTCAATCCTTTTTCATAAAAAATTTATATAGATAAAAAAACTATCCACCTTTTAACCTTTCCACCGAATAATAGAATCCTCTAAATCCCGCAAAAAAATAAAACCTGTATTTTATGAATACAGGTTTTATCTAATAAACATTATGAACCCAGTCTCTACTCTGCAGTATCCTCATCTTCTATCTCATCAAAATCAACATCTATATCATCTTCTGAAAACTCAAGAAGCTCTCCACAAGCAGGACAGTTTATCTCGCCCTCTTCAAGCATTTCTGAGTCAAGGTATACTTGCTCTTCACAAGTTGGACAAACAACTGAATAAAACTGATCATCAATATCGTGGTGATGATGGTGACCGCCGCAACCGCAACCGCCTTCTTCATCATCAAGATCGCCATAAACTTCTTCTTCGATATTTCCAAGATCTTCATCAATCTCTTCAACAACGCTCTCAAGGTGCAATACATCATCCTCAAGCTCATCTATTCTGTCGGTCAAATCAACGGTATCAAAATTAACACCCTCAATCTCATCACAGATATCAGATAGAAGTTCAACCATAAGCTCTAAAACTTTTTTCTCGCCGCTATCAGCAAGCGATAGGCCTTCCATCAAACCTTTAATATAGGCTACTTTTTGCTTAATTTCCATAATAACACCTCTTCAATAATATAATCGCTATAAGCGATAACTTACATTTTAGCCTTATCGACTAAACTCTCGACATATACTCGCCAGTTCTCGTGTCGATTTTAATTTTGTCGCCCTCATTTACAAATAGAGGAACACGAACTTCCGCCCCTGTTTCAACAGTTGCAGGTTTTGTTACGTTTGAAGCGGTATCACCCTTTATGCCAGGCTCTGTTGCAGTTATCTCAAGCTCAACAAAAAGCGGTGGCTCAACACCGAAAACACTGCCCTTATAGGATAGAATTTTAACAACTTCATTCTCTTTAACAAATTTTAAGTCATCTGCATAGTCGTTGCTATTAAGCGCAGTCTGCTCAAATGTTTCGTTATCCATAAAGTTATACATCTCGCCATCGTTATATAGATAGCTCATCTCTCTTCTCTCAACATATGCAGTTGGGTATTTATCGGTTGGGTTAAAAGTTTTCTCAACAACCGCACCGGTTATAACATTGCGAAGCTTTGTTCTAACAAATGCAGCTCCCTTGCCCGGTTTTACATGCTGAAACTCGATTATCTGCATAACGCTTCCTTCCATATCAAAGGTTACGCCGTTTCTGAAATCTCCTGCTGATACCATTATCTACTCCTTATTTTGACCATATGGTCAACAATATCGCTTTTTCGGCAAGCGAGTCGCCAAAATTTGTCGTTTACCTAAATATATTTTATCCTATTTTCTCATTATTTGCAAGATAATTTATCTTTAGTTAATCACAATTAGCTCTTTCTTTGAAGAACAGAGATTAACAACTCCATTGCCGGTGCAGAGAACAAGATCTTCTATTCGAACCCCCATATTATCAAGATAAATACCAGGCTCTACTGAAAATATCATTCCCTCCGAAATCTTTCCAACTCCACGAGAGCTTATAAAAGGCGCCTCATGCACCTCGACGCCTATTCCATGCCCAAGACTATGAACAAATTTTCCAGGATAATCCCTCTCGGTTATATCTCGCGCTATTTTATCGCAGCTAATAAGGGTCATTCCAGGCTTTATCTCAGCCTCAGCTCGCTCGTTTGCCTGCAAAACAGTATCATAGAGCGCTCTCATCTCAGGGGTAGGCTCACCGAACGCAACTGTTCTTGTCATATCGCTGCAATACCCATCTTTTACAGCGCCGAAATCAAGCGTTACAAATTCTCCTCGCATAAGGCGCTTATCACTTGGTATCCCATGCGGATTTTTGGTGTTTTCCCCAAAGACAACTATAGATGAAAATGCTTCTCCTTCGCCTCCTTCATCTTTCATAATCTGAACAAGAGTATCTCTTATAAACCGCTCGGTAACACCTTCTTTTAGGTAGTCTAAAATTTTCGTGAAAGCTATATCGGTAATTTTTATAGCCGCTTTTATCTTCTCAATCTCTTCTGAAGACTTAACACTGCGCATTCTCGCTATTGCTTTTTCTTTTCTATCGCTCATCGAAATAGTTATCGGTGAAACCGCCTTTTTAAATCGCTTAAACTCGGATACCGTAACTTTACTCGGTGTTGTGAAGACCTTTGAAACTTTGCTCTCAAAGAACTCTTGAAACTGCTTATCAATATCATTTAACAAAGATACCCGAATATTTTTTATCTCTTTTTTTGCCCTCTCGAAGTACCTTGCATCAACGATAAAAACAGCATCATTTTTGCCCGCTAAAATAAAACCAGCTGAGCTCTCAAACCCTAAAAAATATCTTCTTGAGACGACGTCTGAGAGTATTATTCCCTCGTTTTCATTTAATATCTGCTGCAATTTTTCAATCATAATAGACCCTCGTAATACCTCTTCATAGCAAGTGCATCTTCGCTCTGCTTGCCTGCGCTCTCGCAGATTATAATCGGTGAGTAATTTCGTTTTGCAACCTCTTCGAGCATCGGTTCAAAAGCGGGTCCGTAAATATTATCAT
>CAYJGN010000041.1:12856-14471 GCA_964369635.1 uncultured Oscillospiraceae bacterium | reverse complement strand
CCGGGATCGGTAAACATTATCTTTGAAAAATGCGAATGAAACTGCGCTGTTCTATCATAGCCTATCGCATTCTCCATCGTATCAAATATTTTTTTATAGTCATTTTTATCTTTTATACCACCGAGTGTTCGAGCGTTTAAGTGACCAAAATCTATGCAAGGAATAAAGCTTTCATCAACACCACAAAGCTTTAATACCTCTTCTAAATCGCCAAGCTGATTAACTTTACCCATCGTTTCAGGGCAGATATGAACAGCCGAGAGTCCCATCTCGACAAGTGCTTTACGCGCTCGCGCAAGGGTATCGCATGCAAGCTCTACCGCTTCCCCTCGCGTTATTTTACCAGCGGATCCCGAATGGACAACTATCCTATCCCCCGACATACGAAGAACGGCATCTGCGCTATCTGTTATATATTTTATCGAGTTTAACCTCTTCTCTTCTTCTATTCCTGAGAGAGAAATATAATATGGTGCATGGAGAGTTACTTTTATATTTCTGCTCTTAAATCCCTCATCTAAAATTTTACCATCTTTTTCTGAAAGACGAACTCCTCGTCCGCATTGATACTCAAAAACATCGAGTCCGCACTGCTCGATATACTGCGGCATATCCGCTGTTTTCTTAAATCCCATCTCTGCAAAGCTATCGCTTTTGCCTGCAGGGCCAAATAGTGCACCCATAATTTTCCTCCTAACTATAAAAAAACAACAGGCTAAAATTAGCCTGCTGCGTTTTTCTTTGATTATCTGAATTTGCGTTTACGAGCTGCTTCTGATTTCTTTTTACGTTTAACAGAAGGTTTTTCGTAGTGCTCTCTTTTGCGCACTTCAGCTAATACGCCGTTCTTGGCACACTGCTTTTTAAATCTTCTCAGTGCGTTTTCAAGCGACTCATTTTCTTTAACTCTTATCTCTGACATCTATATCCCTCCTTTGCCTTATAGGAGCCTAATTTCTTGTTATATTATACATTTTTTTTACTAAAATGTCAACTTATATATTTCGACAAATTAGTAAAAATGCAAAATATTTCTTATATATCGTTTTACCTCTTAAATAACTTTACTTTACAACGATATTAACAAGGTTACCTTTAACATATATTTCCTTGATAATCTGCTTACCTTCAATCGACTCGATAACTTTAGGATCAGATTTTGCTGCTGCTATCGCCTCTTCGTTTGTAGCATCTTTTGATATCTCAACTCGACCGCGAACTTTTCCGTTTACCGATGCCGCAATAGTTATAATAGCATCAACACATTTTTCTTCATCATATTTTGGCCAGCTTTGTGTGCAGACAAAAGACATGCTATTGTAAAGCCCAAGCTCTTCCCACATCTCCTCTGCAATATGCGGAGCAAATGGAGAAAGCATTGTTATAAATGATGTTATATCATCGAGTTTTAAAGTTTTTAATGCACCCATTTCGGTGACAAGAGTCATTAATGCAGCAATAGCTGTATTAAACTTTAGGTTTTCAATATCGTTTGTAACCTTTTTAATAGTCTTGTGCATTAAAACTTCTATCTCTTTAGAATATCCTTCAGTCTGCATAAAGACTTTTGGAATTAAATCGTAAGCTTTATCTAAAAATCTTCTGCATCCCTTAA
>CAYJGN010000041.1:0-12846 GCA_964369635.1 uncultured Oscillospiraceae bacterium | reverse complement strand
ATGAAGAGCTCCAAGGCGCAACCTTTTCAAAATCGCCGATAAACATCTCATATAATCTGAAGGTATCTGCTCCAAATTCATTTACGATATCATCAGGATTTACAACATTCCCCTTGCTCTTGCTCATCTTCTCGCCGTTTTCGCCCAAAATCATACCGTGAGAAGTTCTCTTTGCATAAGGCTCACTTGTTGGCATTTCGCCTATATCAAATAGGAATTTATACCAAAATCTCGAATATAAGAGATGGAGGGTTGTATGCTCCATACCGCCGTTATACCAGTCCACTGGAAGCCAGTAGTTTATAGCTTCTTTTGAAGCGAGTGCTTCGTTATTATGCGGATCTATATATCTTATAAAGTACCAACATGAACCAGCCCACTGCGGCATCGTATCGGTTTCGCGCTTTGCCTCTTCTCCGCAGACAGGACATTTCACATTCACCCAGCTATCAAGCTTTGATAATGGGCTCTCGCCATCTTCTGTCGGCTCGAAGTTATCGAGTCTCGGAAGCTTTAGCGGAAGCTGCGACTCTTCGAGCGGAACATGTCCGCATTTTGGACAGTTTATTATAGGAATAGGCTCGCCCCAATATCTCTGGCGGGAGAAAACCCAGTCTCTGAGTTTATAATTAACTTTAGGCTCACCTTTACCGCTTGTCTTTAGAAAGTCGGTAATTTTTATCTTAGCTTCTGCTACCGATAGCCCATCAAGAAAACCGGAGTTCACCATAATTCCACTGTCGCAATCGGTGAACGCTTGCTTTTCAATATCGCCACCAGCCACAACTTCGACTATTGGAAGATTAAATTTCTTTGCAAATTCATAGTCGCGCTCATCATGACCTGGAACTGCCATAATCGCACCTGTTCCATAGCTCATCAAAACATAATCGGAAATATATATCGGTATGTTTTTATCATTTACAGGGTTTATTGCCTCAATTCCATTTAGCAAAACACCTGTTTTATCTTTATTTAATTCAGTTCTCTCAAGGTCGCTCTTTCTGCTGCTTGCAGTTCTGTAAGCTAAAATTTCATCTATGTTTGAAATCTCTGCACTATACTTATCAATCATCGGATGCTCAGGTGATATAACCATATAAGTAGCGCCAAAAAGGGTATCTGGTCTTGTTGTATAAACTCTTAATTTGTCACCCTTATTTGTTGTGAAATCAACTTCAGCACCCTCGCTTCTACCAATCCAGTTGCGCTGCGAGGAAACAACCCTGTCGATATAATTAACATCATCAAGGTCATCTATAAGGCGCTGCGCATACTCGGTGATTTTTAGCATCCACTGCTCTTTTTCCTTGCGGATAACCTCACCACTACATCTCTCACAAACACCATTAACAACCTCTTCATTTGCCAAAACAACCTTACAAGAGGTACAGAAATTAACCGCCATCTTGCTTTTGTAAGCAAGACCTTTTTTAAACATCTGCAAGAATATCCACTGGGTCCAGCGGTAGTAATCTTCTGTTGTAGTATTAACTTCTCTATCCCAATCAAAAGAAAGGCCAAGACTTTGAAGCTGCTCTTTAAATCTTGCAATGTTTTTCGCCGTTACAACCTCTGGGTGGATATGATTTTTTATAGCGAAATTTTCAGCCGGCAGACCAAAAGCATCCCAACCCATAGGATATAGGACGTTATACCCCTCCATACGTCTTTTTCTCGCAACTATATCAAGGGCTGTGTAAGATCTTGGATGCCCAACATGAAGCCCGTTTCCTGAAGGATATGGAAACTCAACAAGCGCATAGTATTTCGGTAATGTGTAGTCATTTTTTGCGGCAAAAACCTTTTCTCTGCTCCATCTGCGTTGCCACTTTCTCTCCATCTCTAAGTTTGCGCTATTCACTCTACACACTCTCCTCTAAAAGACTCTCTGTATCAATAATCTCACCGTCTACCCATAGGTTTTCAAGGTTATAAAACTCCCTTGTATCCTTATGGAAGACATGGCAAACAACATCATAGAAGTCGAGCAGAATCCAGTTTGCACTGCTGTATCCTTCGGCGCTATTAATCGAAACGCCCGCCTCTTTGCATTTAAACTCAACCTCTTCAGCTGAGCTTTTAACGCCTGTTGAACTCGTCTGCGTTGCTATAATGAAATAATCACACAGCGTTGTTAATTTATCTATTTTAATAACTTTTATATCGGTAGCTTTTTTATCATCAAGTGCTTTAACTATAACTTTCACAGCCTCTAAACTGTTCAAAAATCATACCTCCCTATTCTTCGCTCACATCTGAACTGCTCTCGTCCTCAATTGATGGTAGACCGAGAATGTCTGCAAGTGAACTGTTTTCATTATCGAAGTAGTCCTGTGTGTTCGATAGCTCTGTTAGTAGAGGTAAATCCTCTATTGTTATAGCTTCATCATCACCTCTGACATAAACTTCATTTACAAGGTCTATTGTAGCCTGTTCATGCAGTGAATATACTGATAGCGAATTATGCATATGCCCTTCACCCGGCGCCATATACATATTAACATTATAAAAATCAATCTCACGGAACTTTGTTGCTAAATCAAGCATTTCAGAAACATTAAGATCACTTCCTATATCGTCATAAACCTCAGTTAGTCCCGCTGTGAAATCTGATAATCCCATACTTGTTAGTTTCTCTGCAAGCGCTCCCATAAATATCCTCTGCGCGCTTATTCTTCCGATATCTCCTGTCGGGTAGATATTTCTTGTACGGACAAAAACCTCAGCTTCTGCACCCGTTAGAGTATGTAATCCTTCTTGTATGCTAACGCCATTAAGCTCCATGTTAGCTGGAACATCTATTTCAATTCCGCCAATAGCATCAACTGCATCGACAAAACCATCCATAGTTATAGTTACATAATGGTCAGATTTTATTCCAAAAGTATCTTCAATTACCTCTGCAAGAGCGGTAATACCCTCTGTGCCCTTATATTCATAATTTGCATATACAGCATTTATCTTCCCTGTTGGAAAACTATCATTTATGTAGGTATCCCTTGGGATCTGCAAAATATCAACTTCGCCAGTCTCAACGATATAATTTAAGTGGATTATAACATCGGTAAGCTCTGAAGTTCTACCCTCGTCATCATCAATACCTACAACAAGAATAGAGATAACACCATCTTCATCGGCAACTACTTCTGCACCGCTGTTTTCACCATCTGGAGTTGTTCCCCAGTCTTCCTCTCCTCTTGTTCCACTAAAAGGCTCAAGACTTAGTAGAATAAGTGACCCAACAATAACCACAACTGAAATAATAATTATACCAATAAGAAAGCCTTTAAGCTTTCCACCCTTTTTCTGCTCACTTGCATTTGCCATTAATTACACATCTCCTAAATAAATAATATTCTCATTATAAGCATCTATAGTTAAAGGGCATATAGTTGACTTTGATTTAACAAGTCCCTTTAAGCTTTTTTTCAGAACCATCGCCATAGCTTTATCTAAACTCTTTAAAGATAGCTCTCTTGCCACTTTCGCCGCTTTAAAATCTCTGTCCTCTGAGGTAAAGTCTGCGACATAGACAATTTTCTCAAGCACCGACATGCCCGCTCTACCAGTACAATGATAGGCAACAGCATTTAGCGCATCAAAACTTAAGTTATAACCCTCGTCTTTTAAATACTGAAAAGCTGCAAAACTATGCAAAACTGCCGTTTCTCTTTTTGCGACATATAAAGGAAGTATACCACTTTTTATTACTAATTGCAACAAAAAATCATACGGCATCTCTTTTAACATATCGTGCGCAAGTCCTGCTGTAAATGCAGCTTTCGGATCAGAATTATGTATTTTAGCAAGTCTCTTTGCGGTATTCGCAACATTCACACTATGGACAAATCGCTTGTTGCTTAAATTTTCATTAATGAAATCATAAATTCTTTTATCAGTTTTATTCATATTTTTTCCCTTTGTATAATCCATTTTCCTCGATATATGAAAAAACTTCTTCGGTTAAAAAATCTCTGTTTTCTTTAATATTTTCCCGTATGTCGCTGCTTGAAATAACCGTTTCATCGCTTTTGATATACTGAAATTTACCACCCTGTGCCGTCAAACTCTCTATCTCTTCTAAAATCGCACTATCGCTATCATTCTCTCTGGCAAACACTATAAAAGTTGCAAGCTCAAAAAGCTCTTGATATTTATACCATTTCCTAAAATAAAAAAGCATATCGCAACCGATTATAAAGAAAAGCTCGGCATTTGGATATATTCTTTTAAGCTCCTCTAAGGTATATAACGTATAGCTTTCCCGCTCACTTTTTATCTCTATATCCAAAATCTCAGCAGAGGAAAAGTCAAACGTCTTTTTGCACATATAAAGCCTATCATCAGCTGATGCAAAATCATTTACCGCCTTATGGACAGGAGTTTTGCATGGGATAACAAGCAGTTTATCAAGTGAAAACTGCGAAATCGCCCTTTTTGCTATTCTCATATGCCCTATATGCGGCGGATTAAAGCTACCGCCAAGTATCCCTATTTTCAAAGCAGGCCTCCGCTAAATATCTATTTTCGGGTCTTTATGGTTTTTCTTATATAGGATTATCTTGCTGCCAACTGTTGCAACAACGATGCTATCTGTTCTCTTCGCAAGCTCTTCTGCAACCTCTCGTGGATTGCCTTCGCTCGTCTCAAGGACGCGAAGCTTTATAAGCTCACGCTTTGCAAGAGCTTCCCCGACAAACTTTATCGTATCCTCTGATATGTTTCCTTTTCCTATCTGACCTATCGTTTCTATTTTTGAGGCAAGACCTCGCAGTGTTGCCCGCTGTTTTGATGTTATATTCATGTTATCTCCTAATTCTATTAAATATATAGTTTTAATTCTTCGTAAAATTTTCGAAGGGCATCCCCTCGATGGCTTAAATAATCCTTTTTATCTGGTGGCATTGATGCAAAGCTCTCATCCCCCACCATAAAAACAGGGTCATATCCAAAACCGTTATCTGCTTGACGCTCAAAACCGATATACCCCTCGCATCGACCGATAACTTCAATTATCCGCCTATCCTCAAGGATACAGGCAATAGCCGATACAAAATGGGCGGTTCTGTCCTCTTTATTCACCTCTTTTAAACTTAAAAGCAGCTTATCTATATTTGCATCATCAGAGCTACCCTCTCCTGCATATCGAGCACTGTAAACCCCAGGTGCACCAGATAGCGCATCAACGCAAAGCCCTGAATCATCAGCAACAACGCTCTTTCCTGTTGCCTCAAATATAGCTTTTGCTTTAAGCATAGCATTCTCAGCAAAGGTGTTGCCTGTTTCCAGAACTTCGATATCACAGACATCATCAGCTGGAATTATCTCTATTCCAAGTGGACTTAGCATCCGCTGAAACTCCAAAACTTTATGCTTATTCTTAGTTGCTAAAATCATCTGCATAATTTAGTCCTCCAAAATTCCAAGTACCGCTTTTGAATATACTTTCGGGTCAAAGGTGAGCAAATCCTCGACTCCCTCGCCAACACCTATAAACCGCACCGGTATAGAAAGCTCTTTTTTTATCGCAACGCAGACGCCGCCTTTTGCTGTTCCATCGAGCTTTGTTAGCACTATACCTGTTATATATGAGCTCTCAGAGAAGAGCTTTGCTTGACTAACGCCATTCTGCCCTGTACTTCCATCAAGGACGAGGAGCGTTTCAACCGAGCTTTCTTCCGACTGTTTTACAACTATCTTTGAAATTTTTGATAGCTCTTCCATAAGGTTTTTCTTATTGTGCAGTCTACCTGCGGTATCAACTATCAAAATATCGGCATTTCGAGCTTTTGCGGCATTAACTGCATCAAAAACAACTGCCGCAGGATCACTTCCCTGCTGCTGCTTTATTATATCAACGCCCGCCCTATCACACCAGACTTCAAGCTGCTCAATAGCCGCTGCACGAAAGGTATCTGCCGCTGCAACTATAACCCTCTTGCCTTCGTTTTTATATTTTGCTGCGAGTTTTCCAATAGTTGTTGTTTTGCCAACACCATTAACTCCGATAACCAAAATAACAGCTGGATTTCCTGATAGGTTAAAGCTTGTTTCAGGCTCCATAAGCTCCGCCAAAACCTCGCTTAAAAGCAAGATGAAATCTTCTTTACTCGAAACATCTTTACCCTTTGCCGCTTCTTTTAGCTGCTTGCAGATATATTCTGCCGTCTCAACCCCAACATCCGCCGCCACCAATAAATCGGTCAGTTCTTCAAGCAGTTCCTCATCAATTTTACCAGAAAACACATCACTCACCGCTCCAAAAAACGACGAGGTAGTCTTTTTAAGTCCCTCTTTTAGGTTGCTCCATAATCCCATTAAGCTACTCCTTAATTTATTTTAAGCTCTTTTGCAATTTCCGCTATATCCATTTTGAGAAGCTTTGATATACCACGTTGTTGCATAGTAACACCATAGATAACATCGCTCTCCTCCATTGTTCCGCGTCGATGAGTTATGCAGATAAACTGGGTCTTATCGCTCATCTTGCGAAGAATTTCAGCATATCTATAAACATTTATATCATCAAGCGGTGCATCAACCTCGTCATAGAGACAGAATGGCGCAGGCCTTGTTTTTAGAAGGGCAAAATAGATAGATGTTGCGATAAGCGCTCGCTCACCACCCGAAAGTCCAAGCAGTCCTCGCTCTTTTTTTCCGGGAGGTGCCACTTCAAGGTCGATATCGCAGTTTAAAACATCGGTTGCATCAGTTAGCATAAGTTTTGCCTTACCACCGCCAAAAAGCTCTTTGAATACCTCTGTAAAGTTTGTGCTTATCTCGTCAAAAGTGGTTTTGAAAATCTCCTCCATCTCAAGGGTAAGCTCTTTTATAAGGTCTAAAATCTTCTGCCTCGAGCTTATGCTATCATCAACTTGAACTTTCATAAACTCATACCTTGAATTAACCTCGATATATTCATCAATCGCCGCAACATTAACATTCCCAAGCGATTTTATCGATGACTTAAGACTTCGAAGCTCTCGCTCAAACTCCGCCTTGTCGAATTCACTCTCTGCAAATTCTTGCGCCTCTGCTTTTGTAAATTCATATCGCTCCCAAAGGTCTTGCAAAACCTCTTCAAAGTTGCTCTTTACCGCCTCAAGCCTCTCTGAGAGTCTTGCTGTTTCAGCGCCAAGCTCTTCTTTTAGCTGCTGTTCATCTCTTATAGTTGACCTTAGTGCCGTAACCTTTTGCTCTCTTGCATTTCGCTCCTCTATGACTGCAGTAACTTCATTTTTTATCTGCTGAATTTCCTCTGCGCCCTGCTTATTCATAGCCCCTATAGCGATAATCTTCTCATTAAATTCATCAATTTCAGCTCTTAGCGCCTCTATCTTCTCTTCGATTTTGGCTTTATTTTCATCTTTGCTCTGCTCTCGCTCTATAATACTAACAAGCTCATTCTTTGCAATCTCCAAATCTTTCGCCGTAGAAACACGCTCGATATTAAGCTCTGCAAGGGCATTTTTCTGCTCCTCAAGCTTTGTTGCTATCTCTCTGCTCTGTCCCTCTTGAGTATTTAAAAGCTCTTTTAGCTCTATCTCCTCTTCTTTTGCTTCGCTTATAAATTTTTCGGCAGTATCTATCTCTGCGCAAAGCTTTTCAATTTTTGATTGAAGCTCCTCTGCTGAGCGTTCCTTCTCATTAATATTTGCTTTTGCATTTTCAATAAGTTCCCGAAGTCCTCGAAGTTCGGTATCGGCGCGCAGTTTATTCTCTTCAGCCGTCCGCTTTCTTGAAAGAAGAGCCTCGTGATCTGCTAAAACAGAGGCGCGCTCATAATCCGCCGCTTCAAATTTCTGATCGAGCTCTTTTAAGCTGCTATCAAATCCCGCAATATCCCCTTTTAGTTTTTCAATCCGCTCTCCTCGACTTAAAACACCGGCATTCTTAAAGAGCGAACCACCGGTCATTGAGCCGCCAGCATTAACTACCTGACCATCAAGGGTTACCACTCGAAATCTGTAGCCATATTTTTTTGCTATGGCCTCTGCATAGTCTATGTCGCTCGCTATAACCGTTCTCGAAAGAAAACTGAAAACTATATTTTTATATTCGCTCTCACAGTCCACAACCTCGCTTGCAATCGCCTCAAATCCGCGCTCGCGCGACGGATCATCTGAAAGGTTTCTTCCGCCTTTTATCGCAGTTAGTGGCAGAAATGTTGCGCGTCCTGCTCTTGCTTGCTTTAGATGGGCAATAGCGCTTTTTGCATATTCCCCATTCTCAACAACAATATTCTGCATAGCGGCACCGAGCGCTATTTCAACCGCAACTGCATACTTCGACCCTGTTTTAATAAGCGAAGAAAGGGTTCCGCGAATTCCGCGAAGCTTCCCTGTCTCTTTAGCCTTAAGCACCTCACGAACACTTCCAGAATATCCCTCCATGCTCCTCTCAAGGTCGATTAAAACACGCATCCTCTGCTCGGTTTCGGTGCGCTGATGTCGAATTTTATCTATCTCTTTTTTTATCTCTGCCTGTTTTTGCTCTCTGTTTGCAAGCTTTTGCAGCAGCGCCGTCTCAACATTCAAAAAGGAAGATAGCTCCTCATCTGCCTCTTGCGCCACCTCTTCGCTTTTGCTAAACCTCTCATCAACTATCAAAGCTTGCGATTTTATCGCTTCGAGCTCCTCATTTTCTTGCGAAATTCTGCTCTCTGACTCTTCTCTTGATAGTTTGGCATTTTCTATCTCTGCGGTTTTCGTTGCCATAAGAAGGGTTATCTGCGAGAGCCTTGCGGCAGTGCCGTCTTTATTGCTCTCCTCAGCACTCGCCCCGAGTGAAACTCGCTCAACTTCGCTATATAGCGCATCATACCGCTCATTTATCTCATTTAGCTGATTTTCAATTCTCTCTATCTTATCGCTTTGCTCCGCTTTTAGCTGCTCAATTTCAGCAGCTGTTGCCCCTTCGCTTAGAAGCTGCTCTTCCGCCTCTTTAATCCCTCTCTCTCGATGGGATATCTCATTTTCCACTACCGCAACATCTCGCTCATTGCCACTGGTAAGAGCTGATATCTCGCTCTCACGTCGACGAAGCTCATCTATTTTTAGTGCGGCTCCTGAAATTTGGCTTGAAAGCTCATCTATCTCGCTCTCAGCACCTGATAATTTCCCTTTAATCTCGCTATACTGCTCTTTTGCTATGTAGAGCTTGCCATCTATATCCCGCTCATTTTTCTTTATATCGTCAAGGGCGCGGTTTATAAGCGTTACCTCAACTGTTTTCTGCCGCTCTGATAGCTCTAAGAATTTTTTCGCCTTCTCGCTTTGAATTTTAAGCGGTCCTACCCTTCCCTCAAGCTCAACTAAAATATCACGAAGACGAAGAAGATTTTCCTCTGCTAAATTAAGCCTTTTCTCAGCTTCATGACGGCGATGGCGGTATTTCGATATACCAGCAGCTTCTTCAAAAACCTTGCGCCTATCATCGCTCTTATCAACTATATCAGAAATTTTTCCCTGAGAAACGATAGAATATCCGCCTTTTCCAAGTCCTGTATCCATAAGAAGCTCGTTTATATCGAGCAGTCGGACAGGGATTTTATTAATAAGATACTCACTCTCACCCGAACGGTAGTATTTTCTTGTGACAAGCACCTCATCGGTATTTATATCAAGACTTTTGTCCTTATTATCAATAACAAGGGTGACGGTTGCGTGCGACTGCGGGCCTCTCGTATCGGTTCCATCGAAAATAACACCCTCCGATTTCGAAACACGCAAACTCTTATTCGATTGCTCGCCCATAACCCACTTTATAGCATCTGAAATATTGCTCTTTCCGCTTCCATTAGGGCCGACAATAGAAGTTAAACCCTTACCGAAACTGACAACCGTCTTTTCGGGAAAGGTTTTAAAACCCTGTATCTCAACCGACTTTAAAAACATAACTTAAAAGTCCTTTCTGCTCTAAACTAATCTATAACTATCGGTATCTTCTGATACCACTATCTTAAGTTCTATTCCATCAATAATGAATTTCTGCAAATTCTGCTTTTTCTGCCCATATAAATCGCTCAATTTGCGAGGATTTATATAAACAGTTCCGCTTTTTCTCCCACCGAGCGCTATTTTAATATCTTCATATATTTCAAGGGAGGAAACGAGCTGCGAAAATGCGCTGTGATACGGCCCTGCAACTAAATTCTCTTCAATATCAGTTGACGCATGAAGCCCCATCTTCACTATCGGGATATTCGCTTCGTTAAATATCCGCTTTAGCTTAAGCGAAATAACTACCGCCTCTTCAATTGATAACGGTTTATATTTTTTCTCTATGTATAGCTGCTCAAGCTCTGTTCCCCGAAGGGTTATCACCGGATATATCCGCACCCCGTCGGGATTTATCATAACCGTCTGCTCTGCTGTTTTAATAATAGACTCTTCGCTATCTGAAAATAGTCCGCACATGAGCTGAAAAACAAGCGAAAAGCCATAGCTTTTTATAAGTTTTGCCGCCTCTATGCTCTGTTTTGCAGTATGCCCTCTGTTGTTTTTTAAAAGAACAGTATCATCGAGCGACTGAACACCAAGCTCAATAGTACGCACATTATAGCTCTTTAGAAGGGTTAGAACTTCATCGTCAATGCAGTCGGGCCTTGTGGATATGCGCACCCCGAAAAAGCCATCTTCGCCGATAAATTCGCTCGCCGTTTCTAAAAGCTCTATCATATAGCCACGTTCTATAGCAGTGAAACTACCGCCGAAAAATGCGATTTCAGTATTTTCGCACCGCTCTTTTAGATGTTTTTTTGCATCTTCAAGCGTTTTGCGAACCTCTGCCGCAGTTGGTGCACTCTGCTCACCTGAAATAATCCTCTGGTTGCAAAAACTGCAAAGGCAGGGACAACCAAGATGCGGAATAAAAATAGCTACTGCGCCGCCGCTCATTGCGCTAAAAATGTTAGCGCTTCTCTTGCCGCTTGTTGTTCTGCCGATTTTTTGGTCGTTCCACTTCCAAAACCTATCTTCTTTTCCCCAAGATAAACATCTATACCAAACTCTTTTTGGTGGTCAGGGCCGCTCTCATAAGATAGGCGGTAGTATATTTTATCATCAAAATTGCTCTGTGCAAACTCCTGTAGCTCACTCTTAAAGTCCTTAAAACTCTCACGCGCACGGCCTTCAAGCTCTTTTGCCATCGAGCGAAGGATAAATTTTTCAGCAAACTCATACCCTCCATCGAGGTAAATTGCCGCAATTAGCGCTTCAAATGCATCTGCAAGTATCGACTTTCGACTTCTGCCGCCTGCCTTCTCTTCGCCCTTCCCAAAAAACATGGCTTTTCCGAGATTTATCTTAAGAGCCTGCTCATATAACGAATTTTCACAGACGAGCAGTGAGCGAAGTCTTGTTAAATCTCCCTCTGGAAGGTCGGTGAAATTGAGATATAAAAAGTCGCTTATAACAAGGGATAGCACCGAGTCGCCGAGAAATTCAAGTCGCTCGTTGCTTTCCACTCCCTCTTCATTTGCATATGAAGAATGGACAAGCGCCCTCTTAAAAAGGTTCTTATCCGAAAATTCATATCCTATCGTCTGCTCTAATTTTTCCATTTTATTCCTCGTTTTTCGAGAGTGCTGCTGTTATCTTCTCGATAACGCCACCCTCTTTAAAATTTTTCGCCTGTCTTATAGCATTTTTAAAAGCCTTCGCGTTACTGCTCCCGTGCGCCTTAATAACAGGTGCGCGAAGGCCAAGCAATGGTGCGCCGCCGATTTCATCGTGGTCAAGTTTCTTTTTGAAATCCGCAAGGCCGCCTTTTAGGACTACTGCGCAAAGCTTTGTAAATATATTCTTTGTGAAAACGCTTTTTATATTCTTTGTGAGCATCATCGCAACGCCCTCTGTCAGTTTTAGGATGATATTTCCAACAAAACCGTCGGCCACAACAACGTTAAAGTCGCCCGATGGAATATATCTCGCCTCGGCATTCCCAACAAAGTTTATTCTCTCTTTTTTTAGAAGCTCATGCGCCTCAACATAAAGGGCATTTCCTTTATTCTCTTCAGCCCCGATATTCGCAAGGCCAACTGTTGGGTTGTCTATTCCCATATGTGCCGACATGAAAGCAGAACCCATAACCCCAAACTGCGCGAGCATTTCAGGTCTGCAATCGGCATTCGCACCGCTGTCAATTAGCATAAAAGGCCCTTTATCACCCGGCATAATCGGCGCTATTGATGGTCTGCGAACACCCTTTATTCGCCCGACGATAAGCGCTCCACCCATAACACAAGCGGCGGTTGAACCAGCAGTTACAAATGCATCACCCTCGCCTTTTTTGAGCATCAAAAGCCCCTTGCCCATCGAGCATGTCTCTTTTTTATCGACAACGTGTTTTGCATCCTCTTCTATCGTTATAATCTCAGGTGCATCTACAATTTCAAAAGCATTTTGCGGGATATTAAGCTCATTTATAGCGCTTTTTATCTTTTTTTCATCTCCGACGAGTGTTATATCGACTGATAGCTCATTTTTCGCCTCAAAACATCCCTTTATAAGCTCGACATGTCCGTTATCCGAGCCAAAAACATCTGCAATTATCCTCATTTAACATCCCTCATTCTATTTAATGCACGCTCTGCTACTTTCGCATAGCGCTCCTCTTTTGATTTTATCCTATCGGGTAGCGGTGGGAGTATCCCCATATTCGCACCCATCGGTTGGAAGTTTTTCCCCTCATAGCTTGTCACATATGATATTAGCGCCCCTGTCATTGTTTCGGGCAGTAGCGGCAGAGGTTTTTCCCCTTTAAACTTCCGAGCCGCATTAATCCCTGCATATATCCCACAAGCCGCCGACTCGCAATACCCCTCAACTCCAGTTATCTGTC
>CAYJGN010000040.1:0-17246 GCA_964369635.1 uncultured Oscillospiraceae bacterium | reverse complement strand
CGGAATGACGGAGTCAAAGTCCGTTGCCTTACCGCTTGGCGACAGCCCATTATTAAATTAAATACTTTAGTGAATTTGTTTTATTTGGCAAGGTTCTTGATATTCGAACCATCGCAGTGACTTAAGTCAAAGTCCGCCCCTTACCGCACATGCGATACGCCCATTATTAAAGCTTACTTTTATTAAAAACAGCCGCTTTTTTAAGAGCGGCCGCCGATTTTAAATGGGGTGGATAATGAGATTCGAACTCACGGCCTCCAGAGCCACAATCTGGCGCTCTAACCAACTGAGCTATACCCACCATTGGCGCGCTTGAAGGGACTCGAACCCCTGACCCACTGCTTAGAAGGCAGTTGCTCTATCCACCTGAGCTACAAGCGCTTGATTTCTTTGCCTATGCAAAAAAATGGAGCGGGTGATGGGAATCGAACCCACGTGTTCAGCTTGGAAGGCTGACATTCTACCATTGAACTACACCCGCACGTTTTTGTGACGATAATTATAATATCACAACTACCGTCACAAGTCAAGCATTTTTACGAAATATCTACTATTATTTTGTCATCCTCTGCCGAAACCACCACATTACTAATCATAATGCCATCGTTTTCAACAATAGCCCTTGCAATTTTATCCTCAACTTCTCGACGAATTACTGCACGAAGCTCTCGTGCCGCAGAAGCCTTGCTCTCAATTCCAGAAACAATAGCTCTCGCTGCTAAATCGTCAAAGCTATATTTTATTCCCTTTTCTAAAAGACTCTCGGTATATTCATCAAGCATAAGTTTTGCGATTTCACAGAGATTGTCAAATGTCAGTGGGTTAAAGACGACAACCTCGTCAACCCTACCAAGAAACTCAGGGCGCAAAAACTCACGGAGCGCTTTTGTTACTTTCTCGCGTGAAATATCCTCTGTTGATTTAGCAAAACCAAACCCAGACTCACGTTTATCGCTGCCCGCATTCGAGGTCATGATAACAACGCAGTTTTCAAAATTTACTTTTCTACCCTTATTATCGGTAACTCTGCCCTCATCGAGAATTGCAAGGAGAATATTTAAAACATCAGGATGCGCTTTCTCTATCTCATCAAACAAAATAACGCTATAAGGTCTTCTGCGTATCTTTTCAGTAAGCTGTCCCGCTTCATCGTATCCGATATAACCAGGAGGGCTACCGATAATTTTCGAGACCGAATGTCTCTCCATGTATTCACTCATATCAAGGCGGATAAGCGGCTCAACGCCATCAAAAAGCTCAGAAGCAAGCACTTTTGCAAGCTCGGTTTTACCAACACCAGTAGGCCCTACGAATATAAACGAGGCAGGCCTTCTCCGAGGCGTTACACCTGCTGATGTTCTCATTATCGCATTTGCAACAAGGTCAACAGCCGTCTCTTGACCGATAACCTTTTCATTTATCTTCTCTTTAAGTCCGCGCACTTTCGTATAGCTGCTCATCTCAACTTTGCTCGCGGGTATACCTGTCCAAAGCTCGATAACTCTCGCTAAATCTTGTTTCGTTACCTGAATAGACGAAACCTTCTCTTCGAGTTCTGCAATATCCTGCTCAACCTTTAGAATATTTGATTTTAGCGTTGCGAGTTTTTCAAAATCAACCTCTTCAACCTGCGCTTCTTCCTCTTCGAGCTGTTCTTTGAGTTTTTCCAAGATAACCCTATTTAGATAAAGTTCCGCTAAATCCTCATGTGAAAGATTAGAATATGAAGCAGCCTCATCAATTAAGTCTATTGCCTTATCTGGCAGGTATCTATCGGTTATATATCTCTCAGAGAGCACAACCGCCGACATAACTATCTCATCTGAGATTTTAACATCGTGGTATTCTTCATAATATTTCTTAATTCCCTTTAGAATTTCTTTTGCATCTTCAATAGTCGGCTCATTTACCATGACAGGCTGAAAGCGCCTCTCAAGAGCTGCATCTTTTTCGATATGCTTTCTATATTCGTTAAAAGTTGTCGCACCTATAACCTGAACTTCGCCCCTTGAAAGAGCTGGTTTTAGGATATTTGCAGCATTCATCGAGCCCTCAGCGTCTCCTGTGCCGACAAGGTTATGCACCTCATCAATAAACAGGATAACATTTCCCCGCTCCTTTATCTCATCAACAAGGCCTTTAACTCTGCTCTCAAACTGACCGCGGAACTGAGTTCCAGCAACGAGCGCTGTTAAGTCGAGCATATATAGCTCTTTTCTCGCAAGCTTTGATGGAACATTATTCTCAGCTATCCTCTGGGCAATACCCTCTGCAACAGCTGTTTTACCAACACCTGGCTCGCCTATAAGACAAGGGTTATTCTTAGTTCTTCTATTTAAAATCTGCAAAACCCTGAATATCTCTTCATCACGACCGAAAATAGAGTCCATCTTTCCCTCTCTGCAACGAAGGGTTAAATTCGTGCAGTAGTTTTCAAGAAAACTCTTTTTATTTTTCATATCGCTGTCGCTTTTTCTCTTCTTTTGTTCTTTATCGCTTGGTTTTTTCTGCTCAGACTCATCTTTCGAAATAGGAGTTATAACTCCATTCTCATCCTTTTTACCAAACAGTTTGTCCAAAAACGGGAAGGTTTTAGCGCCGCCCGGGATAAAATCTTCATCCCCCTCTTCCATCTGATCATACATCTCAATAATCTGCTGGTTCATCGTCTCCATCTCTTCTTCGCTAATCCCGAGATTATTCAGTATATCATTGACAGGGCCTATTCCAAGCTCTTTAGCACACGGAATACAGTATCCCTCATTTATCTTGTCACTGCCTTCCATTTTTGAAATAAAAATAACAGCAGGTCGCTTGTTGCATTTGGAGCAAATCATACTCATAAATTAATTAACCTTTCTTATACTCTGACATAAAAATTCTAAAATAGCATACAAGTGCATTTGAAAGCACAACTATTGAAATAACACTTAAAATCATAACTATTTGGCTTGGCATATCGGGTACTATAATTAAAACTGCCAGCACGAGATACATAACAGCAGTTGAAAGTTTACCTGCAAACTTTGCCGCAGTTAGCTTCACATTCTTTTTAACAAATATCATAGTTCCAAGCGCCATGCATATCTCTTTGATAAAAAAGACAACTAATGCAGGAATAAAGCTTCTATGCACGATAGCAACGCATATTCCAACTGCCGCTTGAGTCAATTTATCTGCAATTGGGTCGAGAATCTGACCAAGATATGTTATCATGTTGAACTTGCGAGCGATAACACCGTCCAAAAAATCCGACGCACCCGATAAAAACAGCACTAACAGCGCCATATAAGGTTCGCTTACATTCGTATAGAAGTGAATGAAAATCGGTATTAATATTATTCGAAAAACTGAAAGTGCGTTTGGGATGTTCATTAACTTCTCCTAAGTTAAATTTTTATACTTTTCCTATCTCCGGCGCTAAATCATAAATAACACCGAACACCAGACTATTCTCAGCTTGTTCTCTCGTAATTCCAAGAAAACTATCTGTAACATTATATGCTGATTTTAACATAAAGGCAAATATAAATGCAATTAACAAAGCCTTAATTATTCCAGTAACTGCACCTAACAGTTTATTAATACTATTGCCAAACGGAATAAATTTAACCGCTTGTGTTAGCAATCTTGCTGTGAGCGAGAATGCAATAAGCAGAATAACTACCAAAACAACGAAGATAATCGTGCTTAGAAACGAAACTATAATCGTTCTTGGAGCGCTTGATGAACTTATGCTGTTCCAGTTTACAAACCCAGAGATAAACCCTGCTGATTCATCAACTATCTGCTTTAGCGAGGTAGCTCCTGCAGCTATCGCATCATTGACGCTTGCTTCAAAAAATGTATCATATATAAAGCCTGAAACAGGTTCTGCAATGAGTCCCGCAACTATAAGTGCTCCGAAAAACGAAACTATTCCAACTATCCCTCTAATAAATCCATCTTTCAATCCAAAAAAGATAAATAGAGCTAAAACTATTAAAAAAATAAAATCTATTACTGCAAAAGTCATACTATCATCCAATCTTGTAAATTTTGTTTTTATCTATACCATATATATCCGATAGAACTATATATCGCTCTGAATAACTCTGCGCCTCATACTGGTTAATCACATCGCCATATCTATTAAGAAGAGTATATCCATCGCCATCAAACAAATATATCCCATCACCAGTACTCACCACTTCAACTATATCGCTCGAATATTCGGTCTCTGAAATAATTTCTCCTCCTCTTATTATAACGACTTTTTTAATCTTTGCAAGTGAGTCTTCGGATAAAACAACCGCAGTATAAGAATTATTACCTATATCAACAGCCGCTATCTCTCTTCTATCAAATGAAACGCTTGATTTTAGCGTAAGCTTTTTATCTAAAACAAGATATCTGTTATCACTTATAATATGCAAATCACTACCAACAACTTCGCTTTTATATACAATCTCACCCTCAAGGGTTAATCTACCTATCACCTCACCTGATATGTCAATAGATATAACATCAGTTGATATAGTTGAGCTTAAATCATAGATTGCCGATATGTATAAATCATCTCCTGCAAAGTTTACGTTAGTTATATATTTATCCTCTGAATAATAGCTGTACACCTCTTCGCTCTCTATATTATATACAACAACCTTAGTCGTTGCCGATATAGATGAGGTAGCTATTGCGGTATGACCATAATATGATAAATCCGCTTCTAAAATAGTATCTTCAATCTGCTGTTCGGGATAAATATCGCCATTTCTGCCAATAAGGCGATATCGGCTTCCACCGACGTCATAGAGCAAAATCCTGCTACCGTTTATCTTAATATATGGATTCCCATATGAGTGCTGAACTGAGAAAAGCTCTGCGCCACTACTGTTGTAAACAGCGAGGTCAACATCAGTTAAAACTGCAAGAGAGCCTCTGTAATCGGCAGTTTGCAGTATGTGAGTCCCGTCTGTCGTAACCGGATATCCGCTACCCCCTCCGGATGTTATGCTATCAAGATAGTATAGTGGGTCAAAAGAAACTAAAAAATCCTTTATCATAAAGGCAACCGATACAAAAATAATCGCTCCTAAAAAAACGGCAGTATTTCTTCTTGCTCGCGCTCTTTTTTTCTGCCTGCGTTTTTTCTCAATCTCGGTTATCTCTCGCATTCTCTCTCCTCATAAAAAACTTCCGTCAAGAAAAGCCCTTTTGCGGGTGCTGTATATTTCGCTATTGGAAGCTCGCCCGAAACAAGGGCGTTTTTTATATCAACGGGGTATAGTTTCCCCTCACAAATTCGAATTAAAGCTCCTGCCATCATCCGCACCATATTATACAAAAAACCATTTGCCGCAACAGTGAAGATTAAAAAATCTCCCTCTTTTTCGATATTTGCATATTTAACAGTGCGGACAGTATCGTTTGGTGTTTTAGTCTTTTTATTGCAAAACGCCTTAAAATCTCGTTTCCCAACAAAGTATGATACCGCCTCTTCTAAAGGCTTTATATCATCAACCTCTCTCCCATAATGGGCGCTAAAGTCATCATAAAAAGGATTTCTCGCACTTCTAAGATAGATATAATATTTATATTCCTTCGCAGTGCTGCTATACCTTGCATGAAAAGCGGGTGGGACTTCAGTTGCGAAAACAACAGAAACACTCAGAGGCAGATGAAAATTTAAAGCAACAATGAGCTTCTCTGTTTTTATACTGCTATCTGTTTTAAAGCTGACGGTAAATTTTTTTGCATGAACACCGCTATCAAGTCTTGAACAGCATTTTATCTCCTCTCGCTTGCCGAGTATTTTCGTAAGCGAATCTTGCAATACCGCCGAGACTGAAATGCCGTTTTTTTGCACCTGGGTACCACAAAAATCCGTACCGATAAATGATATAGTTAGAAGTATATTTCTTATCATACTAAAACCTATTTAAAAAAACTGTAAAAACAACGAGAGCAGCTGATAATAAAAGGGCTAAAAAATCATAAAATCTAAATTTTAAAACCTTCATTCTCGTTCTGTTATCCCCGCCCCGATAGCACCGACATTCCATCGCAATAGCTAAATCGTCTGCACGTCTAAATGCAGATATAAATAGCGGAATTAAGATAGGTATGAGCGATTTTGCTCGTTGCATAATACCTCCGCTCTCCATATCAGCACCTCTTGCCTTTTGGGCGCTGATTATCTTATCTGTTTCTTCAATAAGCGTTGGGATAAATCGCAGAGCAATAGTCATCATCATAGCAAGCTCATGCGCTGGAACTTTTATAACTTTAAGCGGTGAGAGAAGTCTCTCAAGGCCATCGGTTAGCGCTATTGGCGTTGTTGTATAGGTTAGCAGAGAAGATACAGCTATAAGCACTAAAATTCTCAGCGTCATCTGCAGGGCAAAGAATAGTCCCTCATATGTTATTTTAATAAAATAAAACTCTAAAATAGGCTCACCTTCAAGAAAAAACATATTTATGATTGAAGTGAAAATTATTATCGGGAGTACTGGTTTTAAGCTTTTTAGTATAAGTCGCAATGGTATTTTAGCTATTAAATAGAGCAAAATTGCAATGACAAGCGATAGCCCAATCCCATAGAAATTGGATGATAAAAAGAGCGCAACAATAAAGACCACCGTTATTATAAGCTTTGCTCTGGGGTCTGTTTTATGAACTATGCTTTTTCCAGGAAAATACTGACCAATTGTTATATCGCCTATCACTTTGCTCCTCGATTCTCAAGAAAATTCAATAGAATATCAGTTGCCTGCATCGGAGTGTATCCATCTGTATTTATATCAAGCCCTCGCTCTTTTAGCATCATCAATATTTTTGTAACATCAGGGACTGACAGTCTTGATTTTGCAAGTAGCTCTCTCTGCGCAAAAACCGCCTCTTTTTTATCATACATAAGCACTTCGCCGTCATTTAAAACGAGAATTCTATCGGCATATTTTGCTATATCTTCCATGCTGTGCGACGATAACAAAACGGTCGTGCCGCTCATTTTATGATAAGCATGAATCTGACCGAGTATCTTCTCTCGCCCACTTGGATCAAGTCCCGCAGTTGGCTCATCGAGAATTAAAACAGAAGGCTCCATTGCAATAACTCCAGCAATAGCAACTCTTCTCTTCTGTCCCCCCGATAGTTCAAACGGAGATTTTTTAAGCGTTTCTGGACGAAGACCAACAAACTCTGCCGCTCTGCGAACACGCACCGCAAGCTCATCTCCTTCGATACCCATATTTCGAGGGCCAAAAGCGATATCTGCTTGCACCGTTTCTTCAAATAGCTGATATTCAGGGTACTGGAAAACAAGTCCCACCTGAAATCTTATATCTCTTATTTTTTTAGGCTCTTCCCATATATCGCGACCGTTTATAATTATCTTGCCGCTATGGGGTTTTAAAAGACCATTTAGATGGGTTAAAAGGGTTGATTTTCCGCTACCGGTATGACCGATAACGCCAATAAACTCACCCTTTCGAACTTCAAAGGAGACGTTTTTAAGGGCTCGCACCTGCAGCTCTTTCGTATTCCCATAGATAAATTCAAGGTTTAAAACTTCAATAATATTATCCATAGCTCTAAACCTCCGTCGCTATTTTTATAAATTCATCAACAAACTCTTCAGCAGTTAGAATATCGCTTGGAAGATTAACGCCCCGCTTTATAAGATGCAAAGCAAGAGATGAAACACTCGGCAGCTTAAGCCCTGCTCTTTCAATCTCTTCTCGTCTGCAAAAAACCTCACTCGGAGTTCCATCAAGGGTTACTTCCCCTTTATCCATAACGATAACCCTATCAGCAGCAGTTGCTTCCTCCATATAATGGGTTATAAGTATTATCGTTACGCCTCGCTCTTTATTGAGTGTTTTTATCGTATTTAAAACCTGCTCACGACCTTTTGGATCAAGCATAGCAGTTGGCTCATCAAGCACTATACAAACAGGCTCCATAGCTAAAACTCCAGCAATAGCAACCCTCTGCTTCTGTCCGCCTGATAGATTATGCGGCGCTTTTAGCCTATGCTCATACATTGAAACTTGCTTTAGCGCAATGTCTACCCGCTCTCTTATCAGAGCCGGCGGAACACCTAAATTTTCAAGCGCAAATGCAACATCTTCTTCAACAATGGTTGCAACAATCTGGTTATCAGGGTTTTGGAAAACAAGTCCTACCCGCTGGCGAACATCGAAAATGGTATCTTCATCTGTCGTATCAAGTCCATCGACTAAAACCGCGCCGTCGCTTGGCAGAAGAATACCATTTAAATGCTTTGCAAAGGTTGACTTACCGCTGCCATTATGCCCTAAAATTGCAACAAAACTACCGCGTTCTATCTCTATATTCAAATTTTCAAATACCGAAAAAAACTTATCATCGCTCTTATAGCTAAATGCAAGATTTTCGGTTTTTATGAGATTATCCATAAAATGCTCCAATTTTGATTATTTGCCCTTAAAAATCGCCGTATTGCCACAAGGTAGGCATAGTTTGCTACTGGTTACGAATATTCCTATCTCATCAGCTGTTATCTCACCATCTAAGTCGCCAAAAATAGACCCCATAAGATACTGCATAACTGCGGCACCAAGTCCTGTTGTATAGGAATTTAACATGACAAATAGCGGTTTATCTGATAAAACCGCGCGGACAAGTAGCAGAAGATCATATATGCTATCTTCAAGCTTGAAAATCTCACCGCCGGGTCCTCTGCCGTATGACGGCGGATCGAGAATAATCGCATCGTATTTATTTCCCCGCCTTATCTCTCGCTCTAAAAATTTATTACAATCATCAACTATCCAGCGAACGCTATCCTTCGCAAGGCCGCTTGAAGCGGCATTCTCGCGCGCCCATGAAACCATCCCTTTAGATGCATCAACATGGGTTACAAAAGCACCACCCGATGCCGCCGCAAGGGTTGCTCCACCGGTATACGCAAAGAGGTTTAAAACTTTCGCCCTCTCCCTTGTCTGCACACTCTCTTTGATAAAATCCCAGTTCACAGCCTGCTCTGGGAAGATACCTGTATGCTTAAATCCAGTAGGCCTTATATTGAAAACCAATTCTTTATATTTTATCTGCCAGCTCTCAGGTGTCTTTCTTCTGAATTCCCATGCACCGCCGCCACTGCTACTTCTGCTATAATGACCATCTGCCGCTCCCCATAGCTTTTTATCTTTTTTTGTCTTCCAGATAATCTGCGGATCTGGCCGTATAAGAGTTACATCCAAAAATCGCTCAAGCTTCTCACCGCTTGATGCGTCAATTAGCTCATAGTCTTTAAATTCTTTACTAAACCTCACTTTGTAAGCCTTTCTTTTATCTTATTTCCGATATCAAAAGCACAGCTCTCGATAAAATCCTTATTTTTCCCTTCAACCATAACTCGGATAAGCGGCTCCGTTCCCGAAGCGCGAACTAATATTCTTCCATCTTCCCCGAGTTTTTTCTCCCACTCAGAGATTTTCTCTTTTATCTGCTCATCATCAGGATATTTTTCTATCTCGCTCTTTTTAAATTTAAGATTTAAAAGTGTTTGCGGATATTTATCCATAACTTGCGCAAGTTCACTTATCTTTTTACCGCTCTTTTTCATAATTGAGAGAAGCGTTACCCCTGTTAGCTGGCCATCACCCGTTGAAGCATGGCTTAGCATAATAACATGACCTGACTGCTCACCGCCGATAACATATCCGCCATCTATCATCTCTTCAAGAACATATCTATCGCCAACTTTTGTCTTAACGACGTTTATATTCTCGCCCTCTGCAAATTTAAAGAATCCGAGGTTTGACATAACAGTTACAACAACGCTATCGTTCACGAGTATCTTATTGTCTTTTAGATATTTTGCAATAACCGCTATAATCTGATCTCCATCGACTTCACAGCCCCTCTCATCAACTGCAAGGCATCTGTCTGCATCGCCATCAAAAGAAAGACCTATATCAGCTTTGTGCTTTAAAACTGCTGACTTAATATTAGATAGATGGGTTGAACCGCATCCTTTATTTATATTAATACCATTTGGTTTATCTGCAAGCACTATGCACTCAGCACCAAGTGAGCGGAATATCTCTGCCGCCGAAACAGCAGATGATCCGTTTGCACAGTCGAGAACAACTCGAAGACCATCAAATTTTGCAAAAGCTGCAGCCTTTATATGGTTTATATAGTCGTTTATAGCCTCATTGTTAAAATTCCAAATCCCGACATCATCGCCTTTTGGGAGAGGAATTTCATCCTCTCGCTCGAATATATAGCTCTCTATCTCATCTTCAACGCTATCAGGAAGCTTATACCCTTGCTCTGAGAAGATTTTTATGCCATTATATTCAGCTGGATTGTGCGAAGCTGAAACCATGATTCCTGCATCTGCACCGTATTTCGATACCAAAAGAGCAACAGCAGGCGTTGGTACAACGCCGAGCAGTTCAACATTAACCCCGATAGAAGTTAGCCCTGATGCAAGTGCTGCACAGAGCATATCGCCCGAAACACGAGTATCTGTTCCAATTAGCACCTTTGGAATATGATCACTCGATTTGGTGAAAACATATCCTACCGCTTTTCCAATTTTTAGCGCGAGCGGCGCTGATAAGTCGCTGTTTGCTATTCCTCGTATTCCATCTGTTCCAAATAGTCTTCCCATAATATTACCTCACTTATAAATATTTATCCCAAATATTCCATACCTATATGCTTTGCAGCTATCGCTGTTGCCATACGTCCTCTTGGTGTTCGCTGTAAAAATCCAAGTTGGATAAGATATGGCTCATAGGTATCTTCAATTGTTACGCTCTCTTCGCCGAGTGCCGCTGCAAGCGTTTCAAGTCCAACAGGACCGCCTGCAAAGTTTTGCAGTATAACTTCAAGCAATCTTCTATCGGTTGCATCAAGTCCTATTGCATCAATCTCAAGCCTTGATAGAGCAACATCCGCTATCTTTTTATCAATTATTCCGTCCCCAAGCGTCTGCGCAAAGTCTCGCACCCTTTTCAAAATCCTGTTCGCTATACGAGGGGTACCTCTGCTCCTCTTTGCTATCTCAAGCGCACCATCATCGGTGGTTTCTATCCCTAAAATAGAAGCACTTCGCAAAACTATCTGCTCTATATCTTCCACTTTATATAAATCAAGCTTTAATATAACGCCAAATCTATCATATAGCGGAGTTGAGAGCTGGCCTGCTCTTGTTGTTGCTCCAATTAGGGTAAATCTTGGCAAATCTATCCGAATGCTTCGCGCAGTCGGCCCTTTTCCGATAATTATATCAAGAGCATAATCCTCCATCGCCGGGTATAAAATCTCTTCAACCGCTCGCGATAGCCTGTGAATTTCATCGATAAAAAGAACATCGCCAGCCGATAAGTTGGTAAGCAGAGCTGCAAGGTCTCCCGGTTTTTCAATGGCAGGGCCTGAGGTTATTCTAATATTTACTCCCATCTCATTTGCAACTATTCCTGCAAGGGTGGTTTTACCAAGACCTGGAGGACCATATAGCAGCAAGTGATCAAGGCTCTCACCTCGGTTTTTTGCCGCTTGTATGAATATTTTAAGGTTTTCTTTAGCCTTCTCTTGCCCGATATACTCTTCTATTGATGAGGGGCGAAGGGAAACATCACCATCGGTTATTTCACCTTGGCTCTCGGTGCTAAGCAGTCTTGTTTCAAAATCGAAATCAAAATTATCGTCCATATCCCCCTACTTTCTCCCCGATAAAGCGGCAAGCCCTCTTTTTATAAGTTCATCTGTTTCAAGACCAGTAAGTCCTGATAGAGCGGCGGCAACTGCCGACTTTGCAAACCCAAGCGCACATAGCGCCTCAATTGCTTCGCTCATAGAACCATTGGCAACAGGGGCCGTTCCAACAACGAAATCAACATTATCTATATTTATCCCTTTAAACTTATCTTTGAGCTCTAAAACAATCCTCTGTGCAAGCTTTGGGCCAACGCCCGATGCTTTTGTAAACGCTTTAAAGTCACCAACTGAAATAGCAGTTGCAACGCTCTCAAAGGTCATCTCTGAAAGAATTGATAGCGCCGCCCGTACTCCAACACCCGAAACGGCAGTCAGCAGTTTAAATGCGGCAAGCTCATTTTCCTTTATAAATCCGCAAAGCTCCATAGATCCTTCACGAACAGTTAAATGAGCATATAAAAATACCTGCTCGCCAACTGCGGGAAGCTCTACCGCCGTATTATGCGAAACACTTAAATGATATCCAACGCCACCGCACTCGAGTGCTACGCTATGAAAATCCTTATGCAAAATCATTCCTCTAAAACTATAATACATTATATTTCCTCATCTTAAATTAAATCGAAGACTTCGAGCACAATGCCCATGGCAAACAGCTATTGCAAGCGCGTCTGCAGCATCATCGGGTTTTGGAATATGTTCAAGCTTTAATAGTATTCTCGTCATCTCCATAACCTGTTTTTTAAGAGCCTTACCATAGCCTACAACCGCCTGTTTTACCTGAAGCGGAGTATATTCATAAACAGGTATCTCAAGACTTCGCGCCGCAAGAACTATAACACCTCGCGCCTGAGCAACATCTATCGCCGTCTTTTGGTTTGAGGTGAAATAAAGCCGCTCAATGGCCAGGGCATCAGGGTTATATTTTTTTAGTATCTCACGAATTTCTATATAAACTTTTAGCAGTCTATCTTCAAATGGGGTTTTCGCCTCTGTGGTGACAACGCCATAGTCGAGAGTTGTGAATTTATTATTAGTGAAATCCACCACACCATACCCGACTATTGCATATCCCGGGTCTATCCCCACTATCTTCATGCTATCACCCCAAATTTTACTTTAAATATTATTATAGCATTTTTTGGATTATTTTTCAATAAACGGCTAATGGGAGAGCGAGTTTTTAATTGATTTTGGAAGTCCTTTAAAAACGGCAAATGAAAGAACACTCGCAAGCACTCCTTTAATTAGGTTAAATGGGATTATAGCAGTTGGAAGCATTGCAACAACCGTTTCAAACGGCACATGATATAGATTAACTGTTATAATCAGATTACAACCAATCATAACGATAACAAGGGCGATACTGCCGAGAATAAGCCCTATTATAGCTCCCTTATCGCTTTTTGTTTTCTTATAAAAAAGACCCGCTATAACAACAAAACAACCCGATGAGAGAATATGCATTAAAGCACCAACATATCCATCTGCCGAGAGCAAAAAGCCTTGCAAAAGACTAACAACTATCGTTGCCATAAGAGCATATGATGGGCCTATTATGAATGATGCTAAAATTAGCGGTAGGTCGCCAAGGTCGAAGACCAGAAAAGGCGCCGGTGGGAATGGTACTCTGATTGTTGCTATTAGTAGGAATGAAATTGCTGTTAATAGTGCTGCTGTTACGAGTTTTTTCTGCTGTGTTTTCATCTTTTTCTCCTTTTGGGACGAAAAAAACTCCGCAAAAATAGCGGAGCTCTCATTTATGTCGCTTCATCCGGACTATACCGTCGGTTGTGGAATCACACCACATCAGCTTATCGCTCTCGGACTAACAGAAAAACTCTGCATTACCGCCGGTGAGGAATTACACCTCGCCCCTACATATTATTTTTTTATAGTTTAGCATAGTTTTTTAAATTTTGCAAGGCGTTAGAATTTAGAGGAGATAAAATAAAGTTTACAAATGCAATTTTGCACTATATTTAATGTTTTATAGCGACAGGCTTAGATAGCTATTCGCACTACAAAATTTAAGGGAGGGTTTTCATCCCCTCCCTGTAGTTGAATTATTAATTGCAGAATTTTATAAAAAGGAACAATGTTTTATATCAAGACTCGCTCTCTGTCCTCTTTAAAAGCTCTGCTTCTATAGCGTCAATATCATAAAAGCTCGATGTACCCATTATCTCAGAAAGCTCATCAGCGCTCAAATCAAACTCAAGCATAAAATCAATAACAGTTATGGTTGCATCGCCTTTTGATTTTACCCACTCTTCAAACACCTCTGTGCCTACAAAGTTTATAAGCTTATTATCTATCGAATATACTGGGTCAAACGGGTCACTGAAGTCTATCCCCTCGTTTGACCCTGTTAGACCACCGTCCTTCTCAGAGCGGCTTATAGTTTCGATAAAGAGAAGCCCCTCTTTTGTTACCTCATAAATATCAACCATATCAGCTTCTCTATCTATAAGTGTAACTCGATTTTCCTGCTCTGAATAAAACGCTTCATCAGACGAATAGCTTTTCAAAACGCTAAAATATTGAACAAAAACTTCACCTTCATTTTCAAAGATATAGTATGACGAATATGCTCCACTTGAAAGAAATGACTTTGCGAATAGAAAACCATTTGCAATTTTTGTTGAGAAAAAATCACTCGATAAAGCATTCTTAATATCAATACCATTAGACGAAATTTCAATCTCTTCATCGCGTTCAATATCATAAATATAATATAATACATATCCATTGCCAGAATTTGGCACTAAAACATCATTCGTTGTGACAATAATAATACTCTCTGACAAAAACTCCACTTTGGTGGTTACCAAAAACATCGAGTAATTATCTATATAGTCAAGCGAAGAGATATTATCTATAGTATCTCCAGCTTTATTCATTATCGTTAAACTGTTTAGATCGCTTATATAAACATCATACTTCGGTACAAATTCCCCTTGTCTATCTTGGTTTAAAATCTCCAATTCAGGATATGGCATCGGATACTCATTATCACCATACTCTAAAAACGATATCTCGCCATTATCGCTAAGTTTCACGCTTTCGTTTATCGGAAATTTGAGATATCCTTCCACTGCAACCGACTGGATAAGCTCTAAATTACCATTTAAAGTATAATACACATCTATTTTCTCCGACTGATGATTATAGCTTGCAAAATAGTCTTTTGACATTGAAACAACAGTATTTTCTATTGTGTAGTTATAATGGTAATCAAAAGTTGTTGTGAAAATTTTCCCGTCATTATATTGATAATAATCTGAGTAGTTTAGCGAGTCTCGACTATCAGATGACCTCGCGGCAACAAATATACCTCTGTCTAAAAAAAGATATGTTGATGCATTAATATAATTCAGCTGCAAATCTCCACCATTTATGTCCCTACTAATAATCTTCCCTGTTTTAAGATTATATAGTCTGATTATGTAACTGCTATTACTTCGGATATCAGCATCGATAACAGCTATAGTGTCTTCATCGACAAAAATAATATCAACAATTCTATACATACCAAAGCTATAAGTGCTATATGATATTAGCTCTCCATCACTACCATAATTTTCATGAGTTAATCTGATATACAAACTCTCATCATCAGCTGTGAAAACTTCTATTGATTTTAAATCTTCCGCTATTTCAACTATATATTTGCCATTTTGGAATATATTACTCTTTGGATAGTGCGTTTTCAGAAAATCATCAAGAAACTTATCATTAACATATTCAGCATAGTTATCACTAAAATCAACGAACATATCATCAAAATATGGGTTGTAATCTTTTGAAAGCTCTGCTTGTGAATCTACAGGTAAATCATCTACATTTGGAGTAGATTCATCTTGCTTTATTTCCATAATACTGCAAGATGATAAAAAAACCATTGCAACTGCTAACCAAAACAACTTTTTCAAAATCACACCCTCTTTCATAGTTTAATGCTAATTAACTTTTTCTCTAATCGCAGCTTTAATTATCTCCAAGTTATAAATAATTGGAACATCAGCACTATTCATTATTTCTGCCACTTTCTCTGTTGAAATATCAAACTCAATCATAAAGTCAACAATCGTAATTTCACTATCGCCTTTTGATTTTACCCAATCGTAAAACGGTTTTAACCCAACAAAATTTATTAAAGTATTGTCAATGCTGTAAATTGGATTTGCAATTTTATCATATTCTAGATTCATACAATTGCAAGTTGAACTACTACTTCTAATAACCGTTGGAAGTAGATTTAATTGATTTGGGTGTATACTTGGATAAAACAATTTCGGGTCTATTGTTTGAGCTAGCTTCTGAGCTCTATTCCCGTTCCCTTGATGCCATAAATTGTTATTCATAACTTGAAAATGTAAATGAACTCCCATTGCACCACTTCCGGTTTCTCCAACTCTTCCCAATACATCACCTTTGGTTATTATATCGTTCACTTGCCAATTTCTTACATAATTTGCAGGGAAATCTTCTAAGTGCGCATAATGATAAATAATTCTATTAGCATTTGAGGCTAAATCATATGTTCTTACAGCGATAATATTACCAAAAGAGGAATGAAAACTCGCATATACTACACGACCACTTTGTGCTGCATATAACACCTTTCCCCTAGGCGCATCATAATCAATCCCATAATGATATTCTGTATTATTATTTCTTGATTCACCATAGTCACTCGTTACGTTATAAGTTATACCAGTGCCAAATGGGTTGTGCCAACTGTAATTTCCATAATTTACTGCATTTACAACAAAAAACTGTACTGTTAAAATTAAAAACAACAAAAACAATAATATTTTTTTCATAATAACCCTCTTTTCTCACTCATTTCCTAACCTTTATTTTATATAGAACCAATGCACAATTTTATAATAACATATTCACAGATATAAAACAACATATTCAATATTTTTTGTATAATATGACTTATGTTTTCAATAATATAATGCTATTGTTTATTCTTATACTTGCATTAAACGTTTAAAATATTCGTTAAAATAACGATAATTTATAAAAAAATAAAGCGATGATAATTCACCGCTTTAAAATTTTTAGTTATTAACCGCCTAAGCTATTAATTACTTCTTCTTCAAACATATCCTTGCCGACGCCGCATAACGGACAGGTAAAATCTTCGCTGACATCTGCCCACGCTGTGCCCGGCATGATTCCATCTGCACCTTTTTCCTCATCGTATTCCCATCCACATACTGTACAAACATATTTCGCCATAATTACCCCTCCTGTTTAATTTAGTAAGATAATCATATCACATAAAGTTTTCTATGTAAATAGTTTGTTTTTCTTTTAGCGGTTCACCTTGAATTACAGTAAACTTTATTACTTTCTAATTAGCTATACTTCGGCATATTCCACTTAAAAATCTTATATAGATTAAAATCTAAAAAACAAAAAGGGCGGAAAACTCCACCCTTTAAATTAAATATAAATCTTAGATATATTTAGTTGTTGAAACTTTAACTCCAGGACCCATTGTTGAAGCAAGAACACAGCTTTTGATG
>CAYJGN010000039.1:12210-17828 GCA_964369635.1 uncultured Oscillospiraceae bacterium | reverse complement strand
TACAAGCTCTTCTTCAATTCTAGCGCAGATAGGGAGAATTTTAGCGCCATCTGTTTTGGCTATTTCAGATAATGATTTATAGCTTTCATTGCTTTCAATGCCGCTCTCGAAATCAGTCTCTGAGAGGTTAGCTGCATAGATAGTTGGCTTTGCCGATAGAGGAGAAACTTCTGCAAAAGTTTCTTCAAATATTTCGGGACACTCCCATGATGCAGCAGTGTTTCCCTCTTCAAGGTGAGCGATAAGCTCTTTTAGAATTTCTGCCTGTTCTGCTTGCTTTTTATCGCCCTTTGCGAGTTTTAGCGTCTTGTCAAGACGTCTGCTTAGAATTTCGATATCCGACAAAATAAGCTCGTAGTTTATGATATCAACATCTCTTCTCGGATCGACCGAGCCCTCGACGTGGATTATATCATCGCTCTCAAAACAGCGAACAACATGAACTATTGCATCTACTGAGCGGATATGCGAGAGAAATTTGTTGCCAAGTCCCTCGCCGTTCGCAGCGCCGCGAACAAGCCCCGCAATATCGACAAATTCGATAACTGCTGGAGTATATTTCTTTGGGTTATAAATTTCTGCTAAATAATCAAGTCTTTTATCGGGTACCGCAACGGTGCCGACATTTGGTTCAATCGTGCAAAACGGGTAGTTTGCCGATTGCGCTCCTGCATTTGTGATTGCATTAAATAACGTGCTCTTTCCGACATTCGGAAGCCCTACTATACCAAGTTTCATCTTTTCCACCTTTTTAAAAAATATAAGATAATTATACCAAAATAGCGAAAAAAAACAAGTTATATAAAAAAAGACCTAAATTATTAATAAAAAGTTTAATTTCCTCTGACTTATTATGGTATAATACGATATATAATGATTCAAAAAGATAGAGAAATGAGGCTTCCGTATGAGTAACAAAATTTTAGTGGTTGATGACGAACCAAATATAAGAGAAATATTAAAGCTAACCCTTGAAAATGAGAATTTTGAGGTGGTATGCGCAGGAGACGGAGCGGCGGCTGTTGTTAAATTTATAGAAGAGGAGCCGACTATTGTTATCCTCGATATAATGATGCCGATAAAAGATGGCTGGGAAACTCTTCGCGAGATAAGAAAAAGAAGTCTGACACCTGTTATAATGCTCACTGCCAAAGGTGAGGTTTTTGATAAAGTTTTAGCGCTTGAGCTTGGAGCTGATGATTATGTTGTGAAACCTTTTGACCAGAAAGAGCTTGTTGCACGTGTTAAAGCGGTGCTTCGTCGCTCATCGCCCGATGATAGCTCAGCAGTTGAAACAAAAGAGGTTTCTTATGATAACCTAAATGTTAATCTTGATAACTATGTCCTAAAGGTTTCAGGGAGAACAGTTGAAGCGCCACCAAAAGAGATGGAGCTTTTATTCCACCTTGCAAAAAATCCAAACAGGGTATTTACAAGGGATCAGCTTCTTGATGAAGTTTGGGGATTTGAATATTTTGGCGACTCGAGAACGGTTGACGTTCATATAAAGAGACTGCGGGAAAAGCTCGAGGGAGTATCTGATAAATGGATGCTAAAAACTGTTTGGGGAGTCGGATATAAGTTCGAGACGATTTAAACTATGGGAAGATCGCTTCTTTTAAAAATATCGACTATATTTATTGTTACAACAATCTCGATTTTCGTCTTTTTCGGGGTCATTTTGTTGTATTTTTCTATGCGAAATTTTATCGACGATGAGTTTGATAATCTATCAAACAATGTTTTATATGCAGCAGAGATAGCAGAGGAGCATCTTAGCATAAATGACTATACCCATATGGACAGAGAGTCTATTGAGAGCTACTATGTAATGCTTGGAAATTCTATTTCGAGCATGTTTTTTCTTTGTGATGCAGATGGTCGGATTTTAGTCTGCTCTGAAGGGGATAACTGCCGACATATGATATACAGGGTATCCCCTGATATTTTAGCGGCACTTGCGCAGGGCGAATACCTCGAGAGCGAAACGCTCGGTGGAATTTATGATACAAATCATTTTACCGCAGCGGTGCCTATTGTTGATGGTAATAACAACTTTATAGGCGGTGTTTTTGCATCAAACGATACGGCGGCAGTTGATGACTACCTAAGTAATATCTGGGTGCTTTTTCTCTTCTCTACAATAATGACAATGCTTGTTGCGCTCCCTGTCATCTATATTATTGTCAGCAAAATGTTAAAGCCGCTTCGGCAGATGACTAAAGCGACTGTTGCATATAGTGAGGGGGATTTCTCGGTAGATATAGATTATGGCGGAGATGATGAAATAGGGGTGCTCGCCCTCTCTTTTAACAATATGAAAAATTCGCTCTCTGAGCTTGAAGCTATGCGCAGAAGCTTTGTCGCGAACGTTTCGCACGAGCTTAAAACTCCGCTAACGATTATTGACGGATATCTATCCGCTATCCAAAATGGAGCGATACCAAGAGAAGAGCAGGATAGATATATAACTATTGTTACCGATGAAACAAAAAGGCTTTCAAGGCTTATAGGCTCACTTCTAAACCTTGCAAGGATTGAGGCAGGGGACAATCCTCTTGTTAAAAATTCTGTTGAGATTTCAGCGCTTATATTTGATGTTCTATTTAGTTTTGAGAGGGTTATTAACGAAAAGGGAATAATTATTGAGGGCCTTTCTGAAATAGAGAAACAGAATTGTCTTTGCGATAGAGACCTTATCTATCAGGTTATTTATAACCTTGTCGATAATGCAGTTAAATTTACCGATAAGGGCGAGACGATAACAGTCAATACCTATCTGCAAGAGAAGAAATACTATATCTCGATTAAAAATAGCGGTGCTGGGATACAGGGTAAAAATATATCTAAAGTTTTTGATAGATTTTTTAAAGAGGATGAGAGCCGAAGTGTTGATAAGAGCGGTGTTGGAATAGGGTTATACCTTGTGAAAACCATAACCGAGCTACATGGCGGTGATATAATGGTTAAGAGTGAAGAGGGCCAGTATACTGAATTTATCTTCTCTCTCTTTACCGAGAAATAGGTGGTGGATTATGGCAAAGTATAACGAGCGGCCGACAGGTGAAATAGACCGTAAAGATATTGAGGAGGGTGTTCGGTACCGATTTGATATTAATGAATATACGAATATAGTCGATAATGGAAAAAAACGCGCCGCAGCACCTGGTGCGCTAAACAAAGGATTTTTTATCCTTGTTCTTATCGTGGTTGTTGCTCTTATCGTAACGGTTACTATCTTTGTTTCAAGTTTTAATGATGATAGCGCAGAAACCCTTCGTCCACCGACCGATACCGATACTATTATTCCGCCGATTATCCTTGCAGACCCAGAGGGTACAGAAGAGGATGAGCCGGATGCAGAAGAGGTGAATATAGATACGGTAGAGTCGCTTCGAGGAAGCGTTGTAACTGTTACCGGGTATTTTAATGACATAACCGATACCCGTGTCGGCACTGGTGTTATCTTCTCAGACGATGGCTATATAGTTACTGTGAGTGAGATTGTGCAAGATGCCTCTTTAATAACGGTTACCCTTGATAATGGCGATGAATATAGAGGTAGTATTATAGGTTATGATACAAAAACAGGAATAGCTGTTTTAGATATAGATGTTGATAACCTTACAAGAGCTGTTTTCACAAGTGGTAACAACACCGAAGTTGCCGAAATACTAACGATTATCGGAAGTCCCAGATTTTCAGCGGTCGGCGGAAGCGGTGGCGCTTCGCAGGCGATGGTCTCTGCGACAGAACGCGAGATTAAAACCGCAATAGGATATACCGCCCTCTGCATGGAAGTTGATATGATTGCAAATGAATATAGCAAAGGAGCTCCCGCTATTAACAGCGATGGAAATATAATAGGAATTATTATAGGGTTTAGCGAAAGTGGCGGATACCTTTTATATGGTGAAGAGATTGCTCGTGTTGTGAATGCTATTGTTAATGGTAATATTCTCGAAGGTAGGGTGACTATCGGGGCGGATGTTATCGAGATTTCAGATATTGCGGCAGAGCAGTATAATCTGCCAAAAGGACTTATGATATCTGAGATTGACGAGGAAAGTGCACTATATAGGGCTGGTGCAGAGGTAGGGGACATTATAACCGAGGTTGATGGTGTTTCAACAACTCTTATATCAGAGCTTTATGAAGAGATAGCTCTGCACGATATGGGAAATCCCATAACGATAACTATATATTTTGAAAATCCAAACGGAAGCTATAGCACAGAACAGCTAAGCTTGATACTAACAACTTAAAGGAGGAGATAATATGTATACAGGAAATTATAATAAACTATGGTTTGACTCGATAATAGAGCCGAGAGCGCTTGTTCGAGAATATAACGACAGTGCTCATACCGAGCAAAAAAAGCGAGAAGAGATTTTAGAGAAACTAATTGCAAATATCGGAAAAGAGTGCATTTTAGAGCCGCCGATAAGGATTGATAACGGTGAGAACGTAACCCTTGGGGACAACTTTTATTCAAACTATAATCTGACCCTTCTCGATTATGAGAAGATAATATTTGGAAAAAACTGCTATATCGGACCAAATGTTGTTATAACATCAGCTTCCCATCCGCTACATCCAACACAGAGGAAAAGACTCGACGAGCGTGCGATGAGGGGATCGAAGCCGATTATTATCGAGGATAGCGTTTGGGTTGGCGCAAACTGCACTATCCTACCCGGTGTTACCATAGGATATGGAAGCATTATAGCGGCGGGGAGTGTTGTCAATAAAAGTATTCCGCCGATGTCCGTTGCGGGAGGGGCGCCATGTAAGGTTATACGAGAGATAACCGATGACGATTTAATTCCAGACTAAATTTTTGATTAGAGATATGAGTTTTCAAAAAACGACCGGGCGCCCCCGTGCCCACAAACAAAGCAGGCAAAATATTGAGCATTTAGAAATAGATAGAGGCTATTAAATGAGAAGTGGAGTGCTATATGGAACCATATAGAGGTAGCTATTCAAAAGGATGGTATGAGGCGGTTATATGGTCGAAAGGTCTTTTTCGCGCCTATAACCAAACAGCAACAGATGATTTAGAAACAAGGCAAAAAATCTTAAGTGAATTCTTTTTTAAAGTTGGAGAAAACTGCATAATAGAACAGCCGATGTTTATAGATAAAGGGACTAATATTTCGATTGGCGATAATTTTTATGCGGCAAATAATTTAACAATACTCGATTTTGAAAAGGTGACTATCGGGGATAATGTGCGGATAGGGAGCTTTGTTGTAATAGCTGCTGTTTCCCATCCGACCCATCCAACACAGAGGTTTCGAACCTCAAAATATGCAATATATGGACAAAAGCCTATTTCAATAGGAAACAACGTTATGATAGGGTCAAACTCGGTAATATTGCCAGGGGTGACTATCGGAGATAATGCAGTTGTTGAGGCAGGAAGCGTCGTGACAAAAGATGTTTTAGCAAATGAGCGTGTTTTTGGAAAACCTGCTCGGGTGGTGAGTGAGACTATAAAATAGAAAAGAGAGCAGAGGGGTTTGCCGCCCCGCCCCGCACCAAACGGATTTCATCCGTTTGCCACCGCACTTCGTGCGGCGGTCGATTTTTCAAATCGACAGTGCGGGACTGCC
>CAYJGN010000039.1:0-12110 GCA_964369635.1 uncultured Oscillospiraceae bacterium | reverse complement strand
CAAAACGCTGCCGCCCAAAACGCTGCCGCCCAAAACGCTGCCGCCCAAAACGCTGCCGCCCAAAACGCTGTCGCTCCGAGACGCTGCCGCTCCGAGACGATGTCGCTCCAAACGCTGCCGCTCTTGGTACTGCCTTGCAACCTAAGTTTTCAAAATAGAGATTAGTAGGGGATTTTTCTGTAATAGGAGATAGCAAAGAGATAAGATTTTTAAAAAATAAACTTTAAACTACAACGAAAAAAGACAACCGAAGTTGTCTTTTTTCGTTTCTTTCATTCTATATCAAAACAAGGTCACAATCTAAACAATACCTACTGCATATTGAACGGATATAGCAACAATAACCACCAAAGCTGAGATTATAAACCCGAAGAGCATGGGTTTAATTCCAGCTGCCTTCATATGTCGGATATCAGTTTTGAGTCCAATGGCCGCAAGTGAGCAGACCATCAAGAATTTGCTTGCATCTTTAAGTGCTGTTGAGACAGCTACCGGAATAAGTCCTGCGCTGTTAAAAATTGCCATCGCGAGAAATCCTATGATAAAGAATGGAATTATCGCAAAGAAGTTTATCTTGCCGCGCGAAACTTTCTCGCCTGTCGATATTGCGGCTTTTCGTTTAACATGAACGTTTATAAAAGCAAATGCAATAACTGTTGGTATTATAGTTATCGTTCTTGTTAGTTTAACCATCGTTGCATAGTCGCCCGCCATCTCAGAAAAAGCATATCCCGCAGCAACAACACTCGAGGTATCATTAACGGCAGTCCCTGCCCAGAGACCATAAGCTTCGTCTGTGAGGCCAAGTGCCATTCCCATAAGTGGGAAAATTATAATCATTATCATATCGAAGATAAATGTTGCAGACATTCCAAAAGCTATATCGGTATCATCTGCTTCGATAACAGGTGAGATAGCAGCTATTGCCGAGCCGCCGCAGATGCCGGTGCCCGCAGAAATTAGGCTTGCCATCTTCCAGTTGAGTCCGAGCGCTTTGCCTATAAAATATCCGCCACCAAAGCAGGTTGCGAGGGTGAATACCATAACGATGAGCGAGTTTTTTCCGACCGTTAGAATAGTCGAAACGCTAAGCGAAGCGCCGAGCAGAATAATCGCAAACTTCAAAACTCTTTTTGAAACAAAATCGAGCCCGTTCTTATAGTCGGAAACCCCGTTCCAAAAGAAATTTATAGTAATACCTATAAATAATGCTATGACCGAACCACCGATAATATGTACCGGCATAAGATTTTCCAAAAATACCGATACAACGGCAACAAGTAAACTTAAGATAACGCCAACAATCCAATTTTTCATAATACCCCCTACTTTCACTATTGATTTTAACACAAACTTGCTATAAAATAAAATTATTGATTTTAATTGATTGATAAATAATTTTTATTGAGGTTTGATATGCTTGATTATAAAATCGAAACATTCCTTGTCCTATGCGATACAAATAGCTATCGAAAAACGGCAGAGCGGTTAAATATGACCCAGCCGGCAGTTACCCACCATATAAAGCAGCTTGAGCGGCTATATGGATGCAAGCTCTTTAGCTATAAAAATAAAACTCTTAAAAAAACAGCCAAAGCAGATATTTTAGAGGAATATGCAAGAAGTGCAAGTTATAATAGCAACAAGCTAAAAAAAGAGCTTTTATCGAAAGAAGGAGAGAGCTTTAAAGTCGGAGCGACTAAAACTATTGGCGATTATGTAATTATAGAAGAGATAAAAAAGCTTCTTCAAAGCGATGAGATATCACTCACCATAACTGTTGATAACACCCAAAATCTGCTAAAAGCACTGAAAAAGGGAGAGATTGACGTTGCTTTTATCGAGGGTTTTATCGACAGAGAGGAATTTAGCTATAATGTTTATCGCAGGGAAGAGCTTGTCTGCATAACTTCGGTAGGAGACAAACTATCCGAGAGGGAGTATCAGCTATCAGATCTATTAGAAAAGAGGCTTATCCTGCGCGAAGAGGGGAGCGGAACGCGAGAGGCGCTAAAGAGGGTTTTAAATCTTGCTAATATGTCGATAGATAGTTTTGAGCGAAAGGTTGAGATGAATTCATTTAAGATGATAACCGAGCTTGTCGCCGCAGGACTTGGAATATCGTTTGTCTACCGCTCTGTTGCAAAAGATAACAAAAACCTTAAAATAATAAAGGTCAAAGAGAGTGAGTTGCTCCATGAATTTTGTTGTGTATATCTAAAAGGTGCATCAAAATCAAAGTTTTTGGAAAAATTAATAAATAATGAGAATGGATAAAACGTTATAATGTAAAATATCAGTATTTGCACAAAAATCCATTTACTTTTTAAAAAAAATATAGGATAATATAGTTAATATATCTTTCAGTTGACCTAATATATCATAAACCACTTTATTGCGAGACACGGTGCCTCCTTCGCTTTATAGCCGCATTGGCGCTTGCTTGCTCACCGCAACCCTACAAAACATCAAAATGATTAGCAGAAACTGAAAGATGCAAATATGAATAGCAAATAATATTAGAGTGAAGAATTCCGAAAAAGTGGAGGGTAAAATGAAAAAACAAAAAGCGAAGAAAAATGGACAACTTTCAATGCAGTTTAATATCCTAATTGCAATTATGACGACTGCTATTGTAACCGTTATGATTTTAATTAGCGGTATGGTTACGAGAGATAATGTTAATACTGAGCTTCAGGACCAGATTAACATCGGAACAAATCTGCTTGAGTATGAGCTCGGTCTGCATGAAGTTCAGGCGATGGCTGACAAAACAGAGGTGCTTGATAGGCTAAAGGAGATAACCAGCCTTGAGTTTACGATATTTAACGGAGATGTTCGAGAGTTCACAACTATTATTATAGATGGTGAGAGGGCAGTTGGGACGACTCTCGACCCTAAAATCGCTGATATCGTCTTAAATAAAGGTGAGAGCTATCAAGGTGAGACTACTATTCTCGGCGAGAAGCATTTCACTGCATATATTCCGCACTATGAGGACGGAGAAATAACAGGTGTTGTTTTTGCGGGAATTCCATCTACTGCAAACGACGCTTCATTAAATTCAGCGCTGACAACTTCGATGATAGTTGGAATTATACTTATATTGATAGTCTGCATATTATCAAAAATCATGATAGATAGAACCGTTGCAAAACCGCTGGCGTTAGTTATGAGTGCGGCAGAGAGCATCTCAGAGGGAAATATGAGCTTTGAGATAGATGTTAAATCGAATAATGAGGTTGGCAGACTCGGAGAATCATTTAATAAGATGAAAGATACCCTAACATCGTTAAACTCTCTGCTTGTTGAGATGCTAAGCAAAATAGCAAAAGGCGATTGGGATGTTGATATTGGAAGTCCTGATAATTATATTGGCGATTGGAGCAACCTCTATAAATCGCTTGGAGATATGACAAGCTCGGTAAGAACAGCGCTATCACAGGTATCAACTTCTGCAGGACAGATTAATGCAAGCGTTAATATGGTGGCGAGTGGGGCTCAGTCGCTGGCAGATGGTGCTATTGACCAGGCAAACAGCATTGATATCCTTTCAGGAAACCTCCAGCAGATAACAGCTCAGATTTCTGACAATTCGGAGAATACCAAAAAAGTTAATGATTTAGCGGTTGTTTCAGGCGAGGTTACCACCTCGACCCTTGAGGATATGCAGAAGATGCTAAGCGCTATGCAGGAAATAGGGGCAACTTCAGAAGATATCGGTAAAGTTATAAAGGTTATAGATGATATTGCTTTCCAAACGAATATATTGGCGCTTAATGCGGCAGTTGAGGCGGCAAGAGCTGGCAGTGCGGGTAAAGGATTTGCCGTTGTTGCCGATGAGGTGCGAAATCTAGCGCAAAAATCTTCCGAAGCTGCAAAGAATACAACAGCGCTCATAGAGCAGTCGGTGAATGCCGTAAAGACCGGGCAAGATATTGCTGAAAAAGCAAATACCTCTTTTGAAGGCCTTGCAGATAAGGTCGGACAGATGGTAACGACTATTGATGAGATAGCAAGAGCAACAGAAGAGCAGGCTATGGGAATAAAAGAGATTTCAAACGGAATAGAGCAGATATCGCAAGTTGTTCAAACTAATACAGCAACAAGCGAAGAGAGTGCTGCTGCGAGTCAAGAGCTATCAGCAGAAGCAAATTCGCTTCAAAATCTCGTTAATAAATTTAAACTTTAAAAGATAAACTCAAAATTTAAAGAAGCTATCGCATTAAGGATAGCTGTACAATTAGATGTGGTTTCACTGGGTCGTGGCTTGTCATGACCCTCTAAACCAGGATTATGGATATGGCTTTGCCCTATCTTTGAAAATCTGTTTGTGCAGTTTTGGAAAAACTTATCCTTGATGCAGATAGCTTCTTTTTTAATGCGAAAATCTTTTTATTATCTCTGCTATAAATCGGTTTTTCGAGCCTTACAATCCAGGACGATGTGGTATTTGAGTCGTCCTATATCTTGCGTGGAGGGAAAAGTAACAAAAATTATATCCAATAGGTATAGTAATTTTGTCAATTTAACTGATGAACTATTTTTTAGCAAATAAATTTTAAGCAGAACGATAAAAGAAATTAAGCTGCGTTTTTTCCGCAAAAACATTGATTTTTTTCGTAAAATTATGTATAATCAATTAATAGAGCAAATTAACTAATTTAGATATATAAAAATTGTGTATATAAATTTATAAATATTTTGTAACATAGAGGTACAAGGATGAAATCTCAAAAAAACAGCTCAAAAAAATTACTAACTATTGTAGTTATCGTTTCAATAGTTTTTGTTGGAGCTATAATAAACTTAGCGCGGGATGCGATGGATGAAGCAATGGTGGAATCAACGATGAGCGAGCTTTCGCAAATAGGGGCTCAAGTTGAAATGCTTCTTGGAGATGCCATAGATGAGGGGATAGAAGATTTAGAGCTGCTTGCAGATGCTATAATCGAAAATGATGCAGAGAACGAAAATGTTATAGATTTTTTGAATTCGCAGTCGCAGGCAAAAGAATTTGACTCGCTATATTATATCGACCTTGATGGCGCCGGAGTATCAACAACAGGTGATAGCTATGATTTTTCAGAAAACATCTCTTTTATAAATGCTTTAGATAATGATTTAACCATAGCCTCTCCGCATCTCTCTGTAGAGGCGGAAACAATAGTCTTTGATATCGCAGTCCCCGTTACTCGTGGAGAGGATGTTGTCGGTGTTCTCTTTAGCGAAGCCTTAACAGAGAGCTTCTTCTCGGTTACTCAAGATGATATATTTGACGTCGGTGATATTTTTATAGTTGATAAGAATTTAAGTCTTATTTTCTCAACAAGCGAAGGTCATAAAGGCTCAACTTTCATCCCCGAGGGGGATGTTACCGAGATGGGGACCGAAAATGTTGCGAAGGCGCAGAGTGATATATTGCAAGGTGAAAACGGAAGTTTTTTCTATGATTATTATGGTGCTGCAAAGGTAATGGTATACCATCCTATTGGTGGGACCGAGTGGGCTGTTGCCATAAATGTTGAGATTGAGCAGTTCAACGCAGCGCTTTCAAATGCTGTTACGCAGTTTTATACGGCAGGAAGCTTAGTTTATTGGACGATTATAGCGCTTGTAATATATATAACAATTTTCCAATACTTCTCAGATAAAAAATTAATAAAAGCGGCATATTATGATTCATTAACAGGCCTTCCAAACCTCGAGAGGTTTAAAACGTTAGTTGAGGAAAAGCTTCGCCAGTACCCAAATGCTAAATTCACTATGCAGAAGATGGATATTGCGAAATTCAGCATGATAAATGAGCAGTTTGGGATGGATATAGGAGATAAGCTTCTTCTAAGCATAACCAAAATTATGAACTCAATCTCCAGTGATATAGAGAAAACTTTTGTCTGTGCAAAGGTTGGCATTGATGAGTTTATAATGATTAGCGCTAACGGATATCTCACCAGAGGTGATGACGCAAAAGACGATAATGAAGAAAAAGCTATGCAGATGATGCCAGAGCTTGCGGGGTATGATGTAAACTTTAGGTATGGTAGATATTTTATCGAAAAAGGCGAGAGCAACGTTATGGAGATGATAACTAAGACAACTATCGCCCATAATACGGCGAAACTTAATACAAAGCGTAAAATATGGAACTACGACGAAGAATATAAGCAGGAGATGCTTCGCCATGCCGAGATAAATAACAAGAGAAAGGCAGCTCTTGAAAATAATGAATTTATAGTTTATCTGCAACCGAAGTTTAGCACGGCAGATGATAAATTAGTAGGTGCAGAAGCGCTTGTCCGCTGGATTGAGCCAGATGGAAATATGATTTTCCCAAACGATTTTATTCCGCTATTTGAAAATAATGGATTTATTGTTGATATTGATAGATTTGTCCTTGAAGAAGTTTGCAAAACTATGCGGGGATTTATAGATAAAGGTTATGGTAAGTTTGTTGTTTCAATTAACTGCTCAAGGCTTAACCTTGAAAATCCTTTTTTCGTCGATGGTGTTGTTGCGATAGTTGATAAATATAACATACCGCACGACTCTATCGAGATAGAGCTCACCGAATCGACAACAATATCAAATGTAAATACGATAGAGCAGCTTTTTGCCGACCTTCGCGAAAATGGATTTAGAATATCTATTGACGATTTTGGCGCTGGGTATTCTTCGCTCGGTATGCTTAAAAACCTTCATGTCGATACGCTGAAGATGGATAGAAGCTTTTTTGTCGGCGGGAAAAATGCAAGACGCGACGATATGCTAATTGATAGTATTGTTAAGATGTCGCATAACCTTGGGATGTATGTTGTTGCTGAGGGAATTGAAACGCCGGAGCAGGTTGCCCTCTTAAAATCTATGAACTGCGATGCTATTCAAGGTTATGTCCATTCGAAACCGCTCCCTGTTTTGGATTTTGAAGAGAGATACAAAAAAGAGCTTATGAAAAATACAGGGGATGACAGCGAAGATATTCCGATAATAAACAATATAAACGATACGAAATTTGCAAATTCATTTGCACCTTGCGGCCTTTTAATAACAGAAGTAGATGAGAATTTCACGATAGTTGAAGCTAATGACTATTATTTTGATATGATAGGCTATACAAGAGAAGAGGTGCGGGATAAATTCCAAAATTGCGGCGTCAATCTTATGGATGAGAGCAGCCGCGCCGATATCTTGAAATATTTTGAAAAACAGATGGCAGAAAATCCCGAAGCAGAGCTTGAGTTTGTCAGCAGATTTACGACAAAAGATGGCAGTGATAACACCTACAGGTTAATTGGCAGGATAATCGTTAATGAAAATGGGAAGACGAGACTTTGCCTATCATCAACAGATATCTCAGACTATGTTAGTGTATTCGAAGACCTTCAAAAGCAGCGCGGTTTTGTCTCAGATATTGCTTCGATGACGGGCAGCTCCTTCTATGAGTATGATATCGACAGAGGGACGATGAGATTTTCGAAAAACTTTGCCGAAAGATATGGTATTTCGGAAGTTATCGAAGAGTTTATAGGGTCGCAAATAGGCAAAGATATGTTTGCTTCCTGTATTGAAGTGCTAAATAGGGTTATCGAAAAGAAATCAAAAGGCGATGGTGAGTTCTGCATAACGCTTAAAAATGGTGAAACAGTTTGGCATACTTATAGCTGCGAGCCGGTTTATGATGAGAGCACAGCGAGATATCGTGTTGTTGGAAGAATATCTGAGACCTATGGACATAAGCTTGAGCGGGATATTCTAAAAGTTAAATCGCAAACGGCAACGAACCTTAATATTTATAACAAGCAAGCAACCGAGCGATATATAAGAAACTATCTGCGAACTGCTACAGAGAATAATGAAACAGGGGCGTTCTTTGTTGTGAAGATTAAAAACTTTGATACAATACAAGAAAAACTGGGAGAAGAGATGTCGCAGATATGCCTTAAAGATGTTGGGGATATCCTTCGAGGTGCCTTTAGAAGCACAGATATTATCGGTAGGGTTGATGAGAATAGGTTCTTTGTATTTATAAATGACTATAAAACTATTGATTTCGTTCTCAAAAAGGCAGAAGAGATTTGCGATGCTCTGCAAAGAGGGTATGCAAATAACGAAATTCAAATCGATCTTATGGCAACTATTGGAATAGCGCTTTATCCCGAAGATGGAGATAACTATGATAGCATCTATCAAAAGGCAGATTATGCATTAAACTCGATAAGCGATACAGATAAGAGCAGGTTTGCTCTGTATGGGGGAGTTTGCAATGATGGATAATATCGTAATTTTATCAAGTCTTGCAACAATGTATGCCTATTATTACTTTGCGCTTCGGTATGCAAAGAGTATTCTTGCAAGGTCTCAAGGTAGAAGATGGGATTGCGCCGTTTTAGCTGTGGTAAATGTTGCTATTCATTATGGTGCTTATATAATAGATGTGCCGTATGAATTTATGCTATTGAGCGTTGGGTTTGCTATAATGGGCGAATTTAAGTTGATTTCAAACGCTTCAATTCGTCAGATATTTTTTGGAACAGCAATATTTACCTTTAATATTGTTTTAGTAAATGTGTTAACACTTGTTTGCATGAGCCATATTTTAGGGATATCAGCGCTCGCTATATTTGAAGAAGAAACGCTTTTTATGGCGATAAAGATTTTAGAATATCTAATACTTATAGCTCTGCTAAAAATAATTTCTGCAATAGTCCCGATTGGAAAGTTGCGAGGGATGTCGTCGATTAAAGCCTACTCGGAAGTTATGAGTATTACCGCCGCTGTTATGACGATATATATCTGCATTAGTCTATGGGTTTCGCTAACATATGAATTATATTTACCGCATCTTATTTCGATTGCTGTAAGTGCAGTTGTTATTGCGGTAGCGTTTTATTGCCTTTTCTTCTTTAATCTTAAGCTGATAAACCTCCATTCATTTAAGCGAAAATCAGACAGAGCCGATATTATTCATAAAAAGAATATTGAGAAACATTCGCAGGTTTTAAGAAAGTTATATACCGACCCACTAACAGGGTGCTACAACAAACTGTTTATAGAGCAGAAGCTCGATGAATTTTGCGCAGATAAAGATATCTATTTCGGTGTTTTGTACTGTGATCTCGTGTCGCTTAAAGCTGTTAATGATAATTATGGGCATAAAGAAGGGGATAGGTATATCATCGGTGTTGCAAATGCCCTTAACAAAAGTGTTCGATCTGAAGATTTTATCGCAAGGGTTGGGGGAGATGAGTTTATAGTTCTGCTCTACAATATTATGAGTACAGAGCTTGATAAGGTAGTTATGAGAGTTTTGCAAAATATCGAGGAGGAAAATGCGAAAACTGAATTTACAATACATGCAAACCTTGGATGCATCTATTTAGGTGAAGATGGAGAGAGCAGAGATAAGCTCGATATTTTAGAAAAAGCAGATAAACTTATGCAAGAGAACAAGCGCGAATACTACGCGAAAGTTGGGGTGAAATGATGATTATCGCCGCCACTTTAGTTTATTGTATCTATATAGTTGTGGTTTTTAGCTATATCGCAGATATACTGCAGTCATCAACTATAAAACCGATTACCTACACACTCCTCATAATAGCAAACAGCTTCCTTTTGATTATCCCGATATATCTGACCGACTTCAGGCATGAAATTCTGATAATGGCTTTATATCTTGTTTTCTTTTCGGTAGAGACAAAGGTTATCTGCAAATCAAATATCTTCCAAACCCTTTTTGGAGTTTTTTCTTTCTCTATAAATTTCTTCGCGCTACGAACTATTATTATAGTTGTGATGTCATTTATAAGCGGTGAGATGGTTGTTTCGATAATATCGAGCGAGGAAAATAGAATACTGATAACCCTTATCAATATGATAATACCTATTCCATATATCCTTTTAACCCGAATGATTATGAAGAATAAAATACTGGGTATTGCCCTCTCAGATAGAAGTACCTCAATTCTCTCAACAGTTTTTCTCGGCGCTATCTTTATAAACCAGATGGCAGCGTACCCTTCTCTTTATAAAGTAGAGGGGGATCTTGTTCGAAATCTATATTACCATCTGACGGTATCAATATTCTCAATAGCAATATTTATGCTCGTTATGATAATAAATTTAGTCTACTCAAATCTCAAAATAGTTGCAGATAACTATACCCAAAAGGCTTCAGAACTTAAAGCTCAAGATGTTATCATTAAAGATATCGAAGAGCGTTCGGTTAAAGATGCAATGACTGGATTTTATCTAAGAGATACAGCTATTAAAAGGATTGAGAAATATTTAGAACAGACAACAGAATTCTTTATCGTATTTATTGATATTGATGGGCTGAAAACAGTAAACGATAATTTTGGACACAATGAAGGTGACAGATATATTAAAATGGTTGCCAATAAAATCGAAAAAAACCAGGGCGACCATCTTATTGCAAGGATAGGCGGAGATGAGTTTTTAGTTATAGGGCAGAGTAGTGATAACAAGGATATAGCAAAGACGATAAAAGCGACCGAGCAGGATATTGCAGCAATGAGTGACGATATTGAAAAAAATTACCAAACCTCGATAAGCTATGGAATACAGACAGTTGATAAAAACAATACCCTTAATGCAACTGAGCTAATTGCGATGGCGGACGAGAAGATGTATGAGCTGAAAAAGAGTCGCAAGAAAAACAGAGATTAGAAATTATTAGATTGGATTATTAAGCGATATCTAAAGATTAAGACGAAAGCGATGTGAAGATAATTCACATCGTTTTTACTTTTATTTAGTTTTCTGGTTTAAGGTAAAAATAGTTAGTTATAAAAAATAGAACGGTGAACAAGAGGTAGAATAGAGAGCTTTATCGAGCAAAATCAGATGTTTTTGAGCTGCCGTTTAGTAATGTTAAACAAATAACGATATGCGTTTTTTATAGTTATGTAGAAAATACAATATCTTGTTGACATAGATTTTACAAAGTGATAATATTACTTTAACGATAAAGTGAAGATAAATAATTGACCTTTGCTATTGTAATTATCAATAGTAATCGCGACAATAAAGTGCAAAAGGTAGTTAATTTTACTGCAAAACTACAAAATGCTACCAAAAAATTGATATTCATCATTTTTTTTACAACTTTACTTTAACGATAAAGTGAGCATATAGTAGCTTTACTTCTAAACTGTTTCGGAGGTTTTATATGGTAACGATAAAAGAAATAGCCCAAGAATGCAATCTATCGACGACAGCTGTTAGCAAGGCGCTACGAAACGAACCTGATATAAGCTCTGAAACAATTAGCAGAGTTAAAAAAGTTGCGAAAGATATGGGATATATTAAAAATCCCGCCGCTGTAAGGCTTAAGACAAATCGCTCATACAACTTCGGTGTTCTTTTAGAAGATGGAACAAACAGCGGTATAACTCATGATTTCTTTGCGAATGTTCTAAACAGTTTTATAAATACCTCGAGAGAGCATGGGTTTACAGTTTCATTTATTGGAGATAAGCTCGGTAAAAATAAACTTACATATAAAGAATATGTTGAAACTCAAGGGTGCGATGGGATTTTTATCCTTGTACATACAGAGTATGATGATCCAAAGGTGCAGGAGCTTGTTCGAAGCGGTATTCCGCTCGTAATGCTTGACTATAAACATATAAACTGCAGCTCGGTTCGTTCAGATAATGAATACGCCATGGCAGAGATGGTTGAACATGCATATAAGATGGGACATCGCAAGATAGCATTTATCCACGGTGAAGATACCCTTGTAACGAGAATAAGGCTTGCAAGTTTTTACAGTAGCTGTGAGAAGCTCGGCATAGAGGTGCCTGAAGAATATGTCAGAGAGGGTATCTTCCACGATACAAACTCGGCAGAGAAAATCACATATGAGCTACTCGACCTCGAAGAACCACCGACATTCATATTCTACCAAGACGATTTTGCCTTCCTCGGAGCTCGAAACGCATTCGAGAAGAGGAATATAGAGGTGCCCAGAGATATAAGCGTTGCGGGGTTTGACGGAATTATGATGTCACAGGTGATAAGACCAGCGCTAATGACCTGGAAGCAGAATACACATCAGATAGGTGTTGAAGCGGCAAATCTTCTCT
>CAYJGN010000038.1:14217-19111 GCA_964369635.1 uncultured Oscillospiraceae bacterium | reverse complement strand
CGTGCACGACTGCTCACTTTTTAAAAATAACTATATCGCTCGAAGTAGACTGTTCACCTATCGGTGAACGATACTCGCGATATGTATTTTTAGAAAAAGTTCCGAATATGTGGCTTTGTTAGTGCGTTTGTCCTTAGTTTTGTTTTACCAATTAAACAATTAAGTTTCAAATAAAAAAACCTGTGAATTTTAAAATTCGCAGGTTTTTTTGTTACAAGTTTCTTTACGAGTATCCGCCTTAAGGCAGTCTTTTATTATAAATAAACATTATTCTCAACCATATTAACTATTAATGCACCATCAATAACCCGTACAGAGCCTTCTCTTGGGTAGGTCGGCATATTGATGATTTCTTCTTCATGAGTCAGATAAAATTCATCATCAAACTCTAAATAATAGAATATATGGCCGAGTTCAAGTGGGACAAATCGAGTTGACGAATATAGATTTTGATTGATATATGTCCCGGTATAGTTAAATGATGTATACTGCCAAGGGCTTGCAATAGTACCCTTTAAATCTCTCCCAACGAAAAATATTGGCATTGAGAGATTATACCCTTCAGTAGCATAAGCCCTATTAAAAACCATAGAAAAATATTCTTCAACATGCTTATGATGATAATATAGAGTTATAAAGTTTCCGTTTGCCATCCATGAATAGTTAATAGCACCCAAAAAGATAAAAACAGCGACTACGCCTGAAACGAGTTTTGATGTTATGAATTTATAACCTTTTAGTTTTATATCAACTAAAACATTTTCGCACAAAACTACCGCTAAAATAAATATCGAAACAAAAGGGAATCTCATAAGGGTATGTATAACGCCATATGGAACCATTATAACTATGAAATTAACAGCAATGGGAAAGCTGATTAGCAAAACTAAAAAGAGGGATGCTCGTAGTATCTCCTTTTTTCTAAATAGCCGAACAATTGATAGAATAGCAGTTGCAATAATGGCAACTAAAGCTACTAAATATACCGACTGCATCAAAAAATTTGTACTAAACTCATTAACGTTTCTAAAAGGCAAGCTAAAGAACTCAGAATAAATAGTTGATATCTGCTGAGGTAGAAGACTTATGTCGATACTTCCCATATTATCAACACCAAGATAATCGGACATTTCAACACCTGTATATATACCAACGAAAGAATTAATTAAAAGATAAATAACAAACCCAAAAGCCAATGTTGAGAGATATTTTAATGCGTTAATAAAAATATCAAAAAATTTATCTTGTCCATCTATGCAGTCTTTGACTAATATAATGATATAAATTGTTGCAGTAAAAGGGAAAAACCCAGGGTAGATTCCAATAGAGGCAGCTATCAGAAAAACAGATAAAATATAACCGAAATTGCCAAGTTTTTGCGCGAAGTATGCGGCAAGAGTGAATAATAGGATTGAAAATGCGCAGACAGACAATCCAAAAGTATAGATTGCAGAAGTTGCCACTGCAGGAGAGGTAACGATAATAGCCGAAATAGCAATAGCCGATAGGCGGCTTTTTATATTAAATATGCGAACTAAAACAGCAGAGGAAATTGCAAGACAGATGATAGCTGTAATTATAGCGAAAATTGGTATATTATAACTTCCACCAAGCAATTTTTCAGCGATTATTTCAAGCATCCAGATTAACCAACGGCCTAAATCGAGATGTCGACCGAAACCAAAAGGTTGATAGTAGGCGCCGTCGTGATTAACGATATTATTAGTCGCTAAATAAACATAAGTTACCGCACCGAAAATAATCGTCCCGAAAACGGCCGACTTTATTATTTTATCGCTATAAATTTCAAAAAAGAAGTTTTTAATCTTTTCGAAAAATTTAATGATAGCTGGTTTTTGTTTCGTATCTTCCATCTAAAACTCCTATATTTATTTCACCATTAAAAAGATGCACTTATCCAAAATGCTTGCCGGCAAGTAGTCTTTCAAAATAGAAAACACCTGAAATAAGATGCATAGTTAAAAGTGGGAAGCCAATGTATTTAACAAACTTTGGGGTTTTATCGCTAAAGAGCCTACAAGTAGCAACAATAAAAGCAAATGATAAAGTAACTATTAAGCTCCATGATAAATTGCCATACTCAAGCCGCTCATGACTTTCAGATAAAAATGCAAATAAGAAGATGCCAATAAAATAAGAGGTATAGATAATATGCTCAATAGATTTTAATTTTTTTATAGAGACTAAATAGATAAATAGAGGAAATAAAGAAGATAAAAGCAATCGCCATAGAAACTCATATATAGATGAGTTAAATACAAGAGGATAGGCGAATGGTGAGAAAACTATCTGAGATTCTGTGACAGTATCTGCATAGAGAATTGCATTCTGAATAAATATGACAGGCAGCGATGGGACGAATGCGAGGCCTGTGAAGAATGATGGATAAAAAGATTCGCCCTTTGTTTTAAACAGCTTAATTAGCATATAGATGAAGCATGCCGGCATAAATGCAACGGCAAAGGAGGGTTTTGAAAACATACAAAGAACAGAATATAGTGCTAATAGAGAATAGTTTAAAATTACAGTCTGCCGAGTAACTTCACCGAGCTTATAGCGATAATAGCTCTCAATAGACTCAAGCATTTTATCGACAACGAGAATTGCAAAAAGTCGGCAATATAGTATCGTTGAATTATGCCATACGTTTGGTGAGCCTGCATGGAGATAAGAGGTGACATCTGTGGGGATAAATATCATCGTTACTAAAAAGGCACTAAGTGCTATAAAATCAGTAGCATAGCTTTCTTTGCCATCCATAAGCCTTATAACTAGTTTACGGGTGAAAAAGATTGAGAGAACAACTGCAATAGCAAGGGCGGCGGAATTAAACATATGAACAAACATATCGTTATTAAAAAAAGTATTCCTTAATATTCCGCTTATCCACGAAACAACTTGTGAAGTTGAGTAGATCCATCCTTCCAATCCAAAATATATATGAAATTTAAGGTCGGAGAGAAAATATGTTGTTCCAGGGGTGCTTGCCTGTGCATAAAAAAGAAACTGCAAAATATAGTAAAAAATGGTAACTCCGATTAAAAATGGAATTATTGAATAAGGTATAAGAGATTTTTTGTCCTCTAATTTTGGTAAAGATTTTTTGCGGTAACTTTCATAAGAAAAGATGTCTTGAAATAGCATATAATTCCCCCCCAGTATTATTAGTTAAACATAGTTAATATCTTACATTAAATTAAAAGGTGTGTCAAACTGTTGGTAGTGAAACTTTTGCATTAGTAATAGCTGCCGCCTGTCAATATCACTGCGAAATAGGCAATTCCGCCTATGAAATGGAGCGCAAGTAGAAGTGAGCCGATTATTTTAAAAATTATGTTGTAGTCTTTTTGGATAAGTCGAATAGCGGCGACGAAAAAGGCGAAAAACAGCGCTATCATAAAGCTCCAGGACATATTTCCATGGGTGAAGCGGTATCCGTCTTCTGCAAAAAAAACATATAGGATAAGGCCCAGAGCTGTTGAGATATAGGCGATATGCTCGAAAGTGCGCTGTTTTTTAATTGAAGTGATAAAAACAAAAAGCGGAAAAGCCACCACAAGAAGAAGTCTTATAAGGAAAGAGGAAATCGACTCATTATAAATGAGAATATACTCAAAAGGCATAAATGCTATATTCGATTGCTCGGTTGTTTCTGTATAGAGGACGATATTTTGCAAAAAAGCTATCGGGATAGAGGGGAGGAAGGCAAGTCCTGTGAAGAATGAGGGGAAAAATGAGCCTCCTTTTGTTTTTATAAGCATTATAAGCATATAGATAAAGCATGCTGGCATAAAGACAACTGCAAACGAAGGTTTTGCAAAGGTGCAGAGGGCGCAGATTAGCGATAGAGCTATATATCTTAGAATAACCTGCAATTTTGTCTTGGTTTTTTGACGGTAACGATAGTAGCAAGCTATCGCTTCAAAAAGCGCATCAAAGGAGAGGATAGCAAAAAGGCGGCAGTAAATGGCTGTTGAGTTATGCCAAACGTTTGGGCTACCAGCTAAAATATATGGAGCTTTCTCTGCTGTGGGGTTCCATATCATCGCAACAAAAAAGACTGAAATAACTGCGATATCTAAAAAATAGCTATATCTGCCGCATAGCTTTGCGGCGAGTCGTCTTGCGAAAAAGATGCTTAAAATTATAGATAAGGCAAGTGCGACGGCATTTATCTGGGCAACAGCCGACGGGAAAAATGAGCTTATTTTTGCTATCAACTGAGATATTGAGTAGACATCGCCCGAAATACCAAGTTCAAGATGAAATGGAAAATCTGAGAAATAGTAGTCGTTTCGCCAGACGGTTAGCTGGCTTATAAATAGAAAGAGAAGCAGTATAAAATAAATCCCTAAAACTCCATAAAATGGGTTGGAATGGTATGACTTTGACTTTGCTATTCTCTCTCTTGGGAGTAGGTAACTTTGGGGGTCGAAAAAATCTTGATTTATCATAAAAACCTCGTTATGTCATTTTTAACTGATTTTATAGTAATAGGTTTAACTTGTCAAGATAACGCAAAGGTATGATAAACAAAATTAAGTGGTTGGCAAGGCCGCCGCCCGCTCGTTTTTTTAAAAATCGAGCGTGACGCCTTCGCGACAAGCCGCACTGCGGTGCGCCAGGCTGCAGTGGCTGCGGAGAATGTTTTAAGTATCTATAATAAAAATCAAAATTTCACCTGTAATAATAAAAAATTGTTTTGACATCGCCACTAAATAGAAACAGAAATTAAAACTAAAAAATACAGCTATATTTTTTAGTATGGCATAGATCTCTGAGAACTATTAAATCATAGAATTTTTTTGCCGCTAAAACTATTCGACAAGATTTATTTTGGGATTTGTGTTATAATAACCTCGAGCGGTACCCA
>CAYJGN010000038.1:0-14117 GCA_964369635.1 uncultured Oscillospiraceae bacterium | reverse complement strand
AAATCGAAGATTTTGACCACTCCGAGAACATTGAAACGGCGATTTGCAAGCTTTGCTTGCTTTCGGTTTCACCGAATAGACTGACGTCTACAAATCGAGTTATAATAACCTCGAGCGGTACCCAAAATCGAAGATTTTGACCACTCCGAGAACATTGAAACGGCGATTTGCAAGCTTTGATTTGGTGGCTCATGTTTTATCGTTACGATGACTATGTCGACAAATCATGCTATAATAAATTAAAGATAAAAGCACAAAAGGATTAAAATACATATAGTTATGAATATTAATTTTTTTACAAATTGTATAACAGGTGATGAAGGTTTTGAGGCGATAAAGAAAGCGGTCGGTGAGAAGGTTTTACCGATAGAGCTATACCCATTATCAACGACTGCAAAAGCGCTTTATATATCGGCGATAAGCAAAATGAATAAAACGCTTGTCGTCTTGCCTGAGGACTCTGCTGCTGTGCGACTTTGCGACGATATAAACACCCTTGCGGGAGGGAATATCGCCGCATTTTTTCCTGCGCGCGATTTGCAGTATACCAAAAGATATGCGGCCTCGCTCGATGGAGAGGCTATGCGTCTTTCAGCTCTTGCAAAGCTTTTTTTAGGCGAGACTAAAATTCTTATAACAACGGCAGAGTCTGCTCTGATACCGGTACCGCGCAAGGTGGATATCGAACAGAGCGTTTTTACGATAAAAGAGGGAGATGTTCTCGCGCTAACTGTTTTGGTAGAGAGACTAATTAAGGCGGGGTATCAGCGGAGAAGCCTTGTTGAGGGTATCTGTCAGTTTTCGGTGAGGGGAGGAATAGTTGATTTCTATTCACCGATTAGCGATATGCCAATAAGGGTTGAGTATTGGGGCGATGAAATAGACACTATCTCGCTATTTGAGCTTGGAAGCCAGAGGAGAATTGAGAGGGTTAATTCGACCGATATTCTACCGGCGCGTGAGTTTGCTGTAAATGAAAATGACTTAACAGATATTATACGCTCCCTTTTAAAGGGTGTGCGAAATGAGCAGTTAAAAGAGACGTTAAATGAGGATTTAGAGGCTGTATCTATTGATGTTTCGCGAATACCAATAGATAGATATCTTCCGCTGCTTTCTGTTACCGAGTCGATTTTTGATTATTTCGACGATGGAAGTATAGTCTTTTGCGACTATGAGGATACGCTGCTTCGGTCAGAGTCTATCGATAAAAACAACAAAGAGGAGATTAAAAACCTTCTGCTTGATGGAATAATCTCAAAGAAAGCGGTCCAGCTTCTTTATAAAAAAGAAGATATCGAGCGGGTGGCGCAGCGCTCTATTCTGCTAAACAGCTTTTTGCGACAAAACAAACTAAAACTTAAAGAGCTTATAAAGATTGAGAGTGGTGGAGATGGAAATACAAGCCCCGATATTGAAGAGCTTTTATCTGAGATAGAATATGGTGGCGAGTGCGGCTCGGCTATTGCTATTTTTGTAGGTACGATGAAAAGCGCTAAAATTGTTGCCGCTGACCTTTCACAAAAGGGTGTAACCGCGGTTATAGCAGAAGAAGGAACCTTTCCGCGGGCGGGTGGAGTTTATCTTTTCCCGGGGAATGTTGCTTCAAACTGCCATATTAAAGGCAAGGTTTCAATTATCTCATTTAAAAAGAGCGAACGCCAACTAAAAAGGCGGCGAAACTTTAAAAAGGGCGATGCGATAAAGAGCCTTGAAGATGTTTTAGTGGGGGATAATATCGTTCATATCACCCATGGAATAGGGGTTTATAAAGGTATACATAAGATTACCCGAAACGAGATAACGAAAGACTATATAAAAATTGCATACCGCGGAAGCGATGTTTTATATATTCCTGTAACTCAGCTTGATATGGTTTCGAAATATATCGGCAGTGAAGATGTTAAGCTATCAAAGCTTGGCACTGCTGCATGGCAGAATGCGAAAACAAGGGTTCGGGTTGCGGCAAAGCAGCTTGCTTTCGATCTTCTTGAGCTCTATGCAAAAAGGCGCGAAGCAGAAGGGTTTGCCTTTTTCGAGGATGGCGAGATGCAACGCGATTTCGAGAGCCGTTTCCCATACGAGGAAACCGAAGATCAGCTCCGTTGCACTGCCGAGATAAAAAAAGATATGCAGAGTGGGTTCCCAATGGAGCGACTGCTCTGTGGAGATGTTGGGTTTGGTAAAACAGAAGTTGCGCTCCGTGCTATCTTTAAAGCAGTTGATGCAGGCAAACAGGTAGCGGTGCTTGCCCCAACAACTATCCTTGCACTTCAGCATTATAATACGATGAAAAGCCGTTTTGAGGGATTTCCAATTGATATCGAGCTAATCTCGCGTCATAGAAGCAAAAAAGAGCAGACCGATATTCTAAAGAGGTGCGCTGAGAAGAGGGTTGATGTTTTGATAGGTACCCATCGTGTACTTGGGCGCGATGTTCAGTTTGCAGATCTTGGGCTATGCGTTATAGACGAGGAGCAGCGATTTGGAGTTGCACACAAGGAGCGGTTTAAAGAGCTTAAAAATGCGGTCGATATCCTAACGCTCACCGCAACGCCAATACCGCGAACCCTCAATATGGCGCTAAATGGAATTCGGGATATGTCTATCCTTGAAAACCCACCGCTTGATAGGCAACCTGTCCAGACATATGTTGTTGAGTATGATGTAGGTATTATAAAAGAGGCTATTTCAAAGGAGCTTCGGCGAGGCGGTCAGGTTTTCTATCTTTCAAACAATACAGAATCAATAGAGCTAAAAGCTTCCTTTTTGCGGGAGATGTTTCCCCATGCAAATATCGAAGCGGCACACGGCAAGATGGATAAAGAGAAGATATCCGATATCTGGCAGAGGATGACTGATGGCGACTGTGATATTTTAGTCTGTACAACGATTATCGAAACGGGTGTTGATATCCCAAATGCAAATACCCTGATAGTTGAAAATGCCGATAGATTTGGTCTCTCTCAGCTCTACCAACTTCGCGGAAGGATCGGGCGCAGTTCAAGGCGTGCTTTTTCCTATTTCACCTTTAGACCAGACAGGGTCGTCTCTGAGATAGCGACAAAAAGGCTAAATGCAATCCGCGAGTTTACAAAGTTTGGTTCGGGATTTAAAATAGCGCTCCGTGACCTTGAGATAAGAGGCGCTGGGTCACTTCTTGGTGCAACTCAATCAGGACATATAGAGCAGGTTGGCTATGATGTTTATCTAAAGCTTTTAAACGAAGCGGTCGAGGAGCTTTCAGGTGCACCGAAAAAGATAAAGGCGGAAGATTGCCTCATAGATATAAAGATGGAGGCGCATATCCCAGAGGACTATATCGAGGAAGAGGAGATAAGAATAGATATTTATCGCAAGGTGGCGGCGGTTTCGTCTGAGAACGAGGCAGAGGAGCTTATTGATGAGCTTTGCGATAGGTTTGGTGAGCCGCCCTCATCGGTTATGGGGTTAATTGAAGTTGCGCAGGCGAGAAAGAAGGCAATTGAACTTGGTATCTATGAGATAACAGAGCAGCACGACCGACTTCTTTTCTACCTTGTTGAAGTTGAGTTTGAGAGGTTATCGACTATTGCGAAAAACTTCGGTAGTCGGTTTATGCTAAATGCCGGAACAAAACCTTATTTCACAATAGACCACAGAAAAGACAAGAATTCGCTTTATACTGTCAGTGAAATTCTTTTATCGTTGTAATTTAGCGATAACTGTGGTATAATATCTGATGTTTATCAGTAAAATTTCGGAGGAATACAAATGATTAAAAAAATAATTGGAGTTATAGTTGCGGCGGTTATGGTTTTATCTCTTGTCGGCTGTTCGACAAATGAGGGAACAGAGAATATCCTAACTGTTGGCGAGAGGGAGCTTGGAGCTGGTATTTATGTCGGTTATCTGCTCGACTACTATACAAGCGCAGGTTATCAGGTAATGGAAGATAATATCTGGGACGGCATTATTGATGAGAAGAGCGTTGAGGACTATATTCGGGACAATGCGATTGATTCAGTTAAAAGACATATAGCTATTGATATGATGTATGACGAGATGGGTCTTGTTTTATCAGAAGAAACAAATGCTCTTATCGAGAGGGATATTGAGAACCTTAAATCATATACCGGAGACTACTATTATAAAAATGGCTGTGGCGATGAGAGCCTTGAGAGCCTCATAGCCCTTGAGCATAAACTTGCAGAGATGTTTATAGATATTTATTATGAAGATGGAACAGATGCTGTTCCGGATGCTGAGAAGACCGAGTATTATGAAGATAACTACGCGGAATACAGAATAATGACCTTCTACTACAGTGATATAAACAACGTACCACTCGAAGATGATGCTAAAGAAGAGGTTAATGAGATAGCAGAGAGCTACTATGAGAGAGCGCAAGGTGATGAGGATTTCGATGAGCTCGCAGCAGAGGCAACAGAAGAGATGGCTGCTTATATTGGAGCTGAAGATCGCTATACAGAGTATGATACCGAGAACTCATACAAGGTAATAAAGTCTGACGATACAGCAAATGACCCGGAACTCGTTGAGGCGATATTTGATGCACAAGAGCTCGTTACAGAGATATACTACGGAGATACTGCAGTTTATGTTTTCCAGAAAAACTCACTTGATAGGGATGAAAACCTACGCGATGCCCTTGAAGCGGATATTATCGCGAGTCTTCGCAATGAAGAGTTTGATGCGAAAATCGATGAATATGAAGAGTCTTTAGATATTGTTATGAATGAAGCGGCAGTCGATAGATATAGCCCGCGCAATATCGATCCGAATGTTTAGACTGTACAGTTTAATAAGATGATTTAAAGGTAGAAGTAGCTAAAAGTTGCTTCTACTTTTTTGTATGACTAAATATAATACAAAAAGGTTTTGGCTTAATATTAAAGGGTTTGAATGGTATAAATGGGATGAGTGTGAAGACGAGGCGCCGCCGCCCGCAGGGGCGATTTTTAAATCGCCCCGTCGCACTCTGTGCGACAAAACGCACTGCAGTGCGTTTTCTGCGGGCGGGGCCGAGCCTCTCTGATGAAGAATGAGTGAGAAAAACAAAGAAAAATGAAGATAATAACGCATTGCGTGAAAACTAATGATAAAAACAGAGTGGTGGACCGACAAATGAATGTTGAAAAAAACACAGGATATGATATTATTATAAGTATAGTCGATTATACAAAGTCATTAAGATAGGTTTCTTAAAGTGAGAAGGAGAATTTTCAATGGGGTTTAAGGTTTATAACAGTGGCAGAGATATGGAGAGATGCGTTTATAGAGGAAAAAAACCGTACATATTCATAAGCTATGCTCATGCGGATAGCTCAAGGGTTTTTCCTATAATAGAAACGCTACATGAAAACGGTTATAGAGTTTGGTATGACGAGGGTATAGATCCCGGTACCGAGTGGCCTGAGTTTATAGCGGAGCGGATTTCAAGTTGCGGTTATTTTATAGCGTTTATCTCAGATAAGTCGATAAACAGCGAGAACTGCAAAGATGAGATGAATTTTGCGCGCGACCTTGGTAAAGAGCGTCTGCTGGTTTACCTTGAAGATGTAGAGCTACCTCCTGGTATGCAGATGCGCCTTAACCGTCTGCAAGCGGTTTTTCACCATAAATACGACAGAGAAGAGCAGTTTTACGATAGAATGTTTAAAACGGCAGGGCTCGGAAACTGTATGTATGAAAACGGAGCAAGTAGTGCACCGGCAAAAGAACCTGCACCAAAAAGTGCTCCCGCACCATCTGCACCGAGCGCAGCCGCTTCAAATGCGAGCGGTGGAACAGCTTCGAAGATAAATTTTGCAGGTATGGACATAGCAAAAAATCTTTTAGAGCAAACTCGCGCGAGAGCGAATAATAGTGTGGTAAGCGGCGGTGCAAAGATAAACCCAGCTACCGCAACGCCTGTCGGTGGAATAGTTCAGGAGGAATATAAGACATCGATAGTGTCAGCAAAGACGACAGATATAAAAAGCAATACGGATGCAAAGGTGATTCGGATTCGAATGAATGTTGGAGATGCCGTTAAAAAAGGCGACTGGATTTTAATTACTGAGCATATGAAAATGGAGAATGACATAAATGCACCTGTTGACGGGATTATCTCTGCTATTTATGTTAATGAAGGGGATACTATTGAAGAAAACGGACTACTCGTCACTATCTCTGAAACAGGATATAAACCACCGGTAAACAGTTCAGTCGAAACTATCGAGAGTTTATCAAAACCAGGTGACCCAGATAACATCTTTGATATGGTAGCAGTTGCAAACAAATTATATAGTAGCCAAAATGAACAAGATTTAAGCGAAGCAGCAAGGCTATATAAGATTGCCGATTTTATGGGTTCAAAGTCGGCGGCAGCCAATCTTGGTAACTGCTATTATTATGGCAAAGGTGTCTCGCAGGACTATAAAGAAGCGGTAAGGCTTTATAAAATAGCGGCAGACAAAGGAGATATTCCAGGAACCGCTTATCTCGGTATGTGCTATTATCGTGGCAAAGGTGTCTCGCAGGACTATAAAGAAGCAGTAAGGCTTTATAAAATAGCGGCGGAGAAGAAAAATAGATTTTCATTAGCAGAACTTGGAAACTGCTATAGGCACGGGCATGGTGTTCCGCAAGATATGGAAACAGCCTTTGACTATTACTGGGACGCTGCAGAGCTTGGAAACGCCTATGCAAGGGCAGAGGTAGCAAACTGTTATAGGTATGGTAGAGGTTGCGTTGTTGATTTAGAGCGGGCAAAAGAGCATTATAAAATTGCGGCGGATATGGGTAACAAATTTGCAGCAGACCAGCTAAAGGCGCTTTCAGGAGAGTAAAACAGATAAATCGGAGGTAAGGTTTTGGCTTTGAAGTTATATAATAGTGGGAAAAATATGGCAAGATGCGTTTACAGAGGGCAACAGCCATATATATTCATTAGCTATGCACATGCCGATAGCGAGCGGGTTTTCCCGGTAATAGAGACGCTACATGAGAATGGTTACCGCGTTTGGTACGATGAGGGTATAGATCCGGGTACCGAGTGGCCTGAGTTTATCGCAGAACAGATAGATAACTGCGGATATTTTATAGCGTTTATCTCGGAAAAATCGGTAAACAGTGAGAACTGTAAAGATGAGATGAATTTTGCAAGAGACCTTGGCAAAGAGCGTCTGCTTATATATCTTGAGGAGGTTGAGCTTCCGAAGGGGATGCAGATGAGACTAAGTCGCCTACAAGCAGTTTTTCACCATAAATATCAAAATGAAATAGAGTTTTATGAAAGACTGTTTTTAACCCAAGGGTTATCAGACTGCTTAAAAGAGGGGTGCAGTACCCCGAAGGCGGAGGTTATAAGCGAAGTAGCGCCGATTACAACAGAAGCGAAGAGCATACCTGTTGCGGTGGAAGAAAAAATATCTGCAACGACTAAAGAAGAAAAAAGCGTTTCAATCGGAAAAAGCTTTGAGGGTGCAACCGTTGGTGTTGCTCCGTTTGGTGATGCTCGAAATCAGGTAGTGAAAAAGCAGGTCGATGATAAAGAAGATGCAAAAAAACCAATAGAGATAAACCCCCAGACGGCAACTCCGATTGGCGGTATTGCGCAGGAAATATATAAAGCGCCGACCGCCACAGAGGAAATGGCTACCGACGACAAAAGCGAAAATTTAGGTAAAATCGAGGATATTTTAGCTTGTGCAGAAGCGCTCTATAAAGTTTATGCAAAAGATGCTGACCCAGAGGAAGATGTAGAAGAGAAAAATTATGGCGAGATATTTAAGCTCTATTCTGCGGCTTTAAAGATAGATAGAAAAAACAAAGATGCGCTAACAGGGCTTGCAAGGTGCTATTGGAATGGAATCGACGTTTTAGTAGATGATAAAAAAGCTCTAATGCTATATAACGAAGTTATTGAAAATGGCGATTATACCGAAGAGGCTGTTTTAAGGCTTGGGCAGGAATATGTTATGGGGATGAATTTAGAGCGAGATTGGAGCCGTGCTGAGGCTATCTATCGCGCAGGGCATAATGCAGGACTTTGTGAGGCAACAACTAAACTTGGCGACTGCTATTTCTATGGCTGGGGCGTTGAGAAAGATTATGCAGAGGCGATAAAGCTATATAATGAGGCGATAGGAAAAGACAGTAGTTTAGCGGTGATGAATCTTGCAAAATGCTATGATGAGGGAAAAGGGGTTAAAAAGAACCCCAAAGAGGCATTTGGTTTGATTAAGATGGCTGCTTATCATGATAGTGTGGCGATGGCAGAGCTTGGTAGACGGTACCGATATGGTATTGGGGTTAAAAAGGATTTGCGCAAAGCACGAGAGCAGTATGGTCTTGCTTATGATAACGGGAATAAAGAAGCGCTAAAATTTTACAGAGAGATTAAGTGGTAATAAAAAAATAAAAAGACGCTGTTTTTTGTACAGTGTCTTTTTTTGTTGGGTTTTGATATATGGGCAAAATTTAAAATCGCGAGGTTTTGGGAATTTAGCGTGTGGAAAGCTTAAATTATAGTGTTTTTAGGGGTGGCTAAAGAATAGAGAAAATATCGGAAATGAAAAGTAGCAGTTAGCTTTTTGATGGGAGAGGGTATGAGGAAATTAAAGGGTGTGGGAAAGGCCGCCGTCCGAAGCTGCGAACCAAAGGTTCGCATAGTCGCACAGAGTGCGACAAAACGCATAAAATGCGTTTGCTTCGGGCGGCGGCCGCCAAAACTGCTACCAAAATCTTTAGCTAAAAAATACATTAATCAAAAGGAAAATAAAAACCAATCAGAGTTTGAAAAAAATCTAAATCAAAATGCTTCTCAAAATGTTAGCAGAATAAAAAGCTAAACCCCCATAAGCTGCTCATAAAGCATCTGATAATCTAAAACATTAATCTTATTATCCCCGTTCGCGTCCCCCGCCATATAAGCTTCAAGCGGTTGCGCTCCTGTAATGCCTTCCATTAACCGATCAAGGTCAGTCTGCTCAACGACTCCGTTATCATTGAGGTCACCTGATTTTGTCATAACGGTAAAACTGCCAAGATATAGCGACTCACGGTCGCTGTGCGAGTAAAATCCTGTCTCCTCAGTATTGGTCAAAACCATTAAATGAAGATGATAAACACCTGCTTTTGTCGGCGCAGTTGTCATAGAACCACCGAAATTCGGGTCAAAAGAATCAGAACTACTGTACCAGAGCATCGTGGTGGTATCTGTTTTCAGATACTCGTTTAGAACCTCAACAGTAGCAACTTTCGCGGTGTCATCACTCACAAGATTAGCAGGCAAGGTAACCGAGAAATCGTCGGTAGTTGCCCTGCGTGGCATTATCTGGACATTAAACCAATCTTCAACATCGGTATCAGCCACTTTTGGCAGAGTGGTGGTAATTATAACTGTATTATACTCACCAATAGACGATGGCTCTGTGCTGAGATATTGAGTATTAATAATGTATTCATCGTCTTGCAGGTCTTCTGTTGTTCCGTCATCAAAAGTTGCTCGGACCCGAATGCCTGTGAAATCTATCGTATCGTAGCAGTAGTATGCAACCTTGTAGTTTCCATACTGGCTTATTCGCGAAACAAGTCTTGGCGGTGTCTTATTAAAAGTAACTGTTATAGTGACAGTTGTTTTATCGGCTGAAATCTCCTTTTGCGAAACATCGCTACTACCGCCAACTAAATAGATAAGATTATCTCCAAATGTATACCCATCGTTTGCAGTAAGGGTTATATCTGCTATATAAACAGTATCACCGCGAAAGGCGGTATCTTCGCTTAACCAAACAACGTCTGTCACAGTGAATTTTGCGCCGATAGGGAGAGCTGCTCCGCTCGCACCAGTTGGTGCTTCCCCCTTTGATGGAATTTGCGCGCCTATCGTTTGTGCACCATCTATTACAGTTGACTCTGGGGTGGGTGGGTAGTCGGTGAACGAAACGAGTTCCGGGTATGGGTATGCGGTTTCGGTATCAAATATCCAGATATCGCCAAATGAAAAAGCTGCAAAACTGCTCTTCTCTTGCATAGCCGTATCGTTGAGAGACCAAGTGTAGTCGCCATAGTCGCTTACATAGCCACCGATAACCCTCGCAACAACCCTTGAAACGGTGTCTGATGTTGGGCGAAGTCCCTCGGTGTTTGGTTTATGATAAACCCCCGAAATATTATAACTTCCTGAAAATGCAGCGCCAACACCGCCACCATTATAGCCGCTTCCGTCGACGAGCCCTGTATTATAAGAGTTAAAAAGGGCGGTGGTAAATGAGAGGGTGTTTCGCATAGCGCCAACTATGCCGCCTGTATAAACGTTATCTTCTATCTGGGTAACGCTCCCTGGCTGATAGTTTCCAGCTATAATATTTCCTGTGTTATAGCAGTTTGTCACGACCGCATTAAAAAGATCGCCAACTATACCACCTGTTTTTATATGCATAGCCGACTGGGTAGTCGTGCCGTTTGAGGCAAAGGCCCAGTTTGTAACTTTGCCTGTGTTATAACAAGAATTTATATTTCCGGTCGTTTCGCCTGCAATGCCGCCAGCATGTCCATATATCTGATATCTACCGCTTGTATTTGAGGTATCTCCATAGACTTCGCCTGAGTTTTTGCAGCTCTCGACAGTCGAAGCGGTCGAGCCGACTATTCCGCCAGTAGCTGTCACAAATGCAGAATCTGTTTCAACCTTTGCGGTGTTCTCGCAGTTTTTAATTATACCACCGAGGGTATAGTTCTCTGCTCTATCATAGCCTACTATTCCGCCAGCAGCGGCATTTCCACCATCTGTGTCTACGCCATTATCGTTTGGAGAAGCAAAAACATATCCGTTATTTGTGCACCCGTCTATATATGGAACAGTTGAAAAGCCAACGATACCACCCGCATGGGAATCTGGGGTTATTGAACCATAAGCGACTGTTGCAAGGATAGCTGCATTATTTGTGCAGTTTAAAACGCTACCTCTTAGCTGGTACCCAACGATACCGCCAGCGTTCGCAGTGCTGTTTTTTCCATCTTGACCGCCACCGACTTCTGCTGTTATAAGGCCGTTATTTACGCAGTTTGAAACAATAGAGCCAGTTTCCTCTATTCCTGTGTCGTTTGATTCGTGCGACTCGATATAGTCGAGATGGCCGACAATTCCGCCTGCATAAATATCATCAACATAGCTATAATCGCTATCGTTTGCGGTAACTGTTGCGTTATTTGTGCAGCTATCGACTATGCTATTAAGGTCTATCCGACCAACTATTCCGCCTGTATACTCATCTCCCGTGATACTACCTGAAACGGTGCAGTTTGTTATAGCTGAGTTTCTTGCAAAGCCGACGACACCGCCTGTATCTATTTTGGTATTTGAAACAACGGTTATAGATATGTCAGTTAGGGTGACATTTTCAATAGTTGCATTCTCGACCCACCCAAAAAGACCTATTTGCCTCCATGAATGACCATCATAGCTTGATTGAAGTCCTGAAATGGTAAAGCCGTTTCCATCAAAACTACCGGTAAATTTTTTGCCGCCGTGTCCTATCGGCTCAAAACCAAGCCCTAAATATCCGCCGCCGTTTGAGTCTTCATCGAAATAATGATAGGGCTCTCCCTCGTCAAAATCAGCCTCCTCAAAGGTTATATCCGCCATTAAAATATAATGAGCATCCATATCGTCCCATATAGTATAGTCGCTAAAAGAATGAAGTTGCCATTTGCTGGTTATCTGATAAGGATTTTCGGCAGTGCCATCTCCGCCTGCAAATGGAATATCATCAACTATATGCCTTGCTGCATTTGGGGTTGTGGTACGGGGAGGCAAAACGACTATATCGTCTGATTTATCATCTGTAATCAAGGGGGAGATTTCGGTATTTGATAGAGTCTGAGAGGTTTCTGCTGTTGTTTGAACTGAAGTATCGACTGGTTGATTTTCATTATGAACTTTTGCTGCGGTAGCGAGGGTGATCATGGTGTTTGTCACCATAGATATAGCAATTAATACTGCAGAAATATTCTTTATAATTTTAATTGATGTCATTTTTCTCATAATTCACTCCATATACATATTCAATTTATTATTTTACATTAGTTTGAAGTTAAAATCAATGGATAATTTGGTTATTTACTACATTTAATTATATTAGTAACTATTTTTAATGTTGTCGATATCTGTCGAAATAGGTGATTGATACTATAGTTGTGAAGTGGGTGTTTTTAGAAAGGTTTCTTTTCGGTGTTTGAAAAAAACTGTTTTGCAAAGCCGCCGCCCCCGAAACGCCGCCCCGAAGGGGCGACAAAGTCGCACAAAGTGCGACTAAACGCATAAAATGCGTTTGTTTCGGGGGCGGCGCCTTGCAAAGAAAGCAGAGCCTTGCAAAGAAAGCAGAGCTAAAAATATTGTCAATATAAGCGGGTAGAAATAAAGGGAAAACTTAAAATAGCGAAGTATAGAAAGAGGGGTAAAAGAAAAGAGATGCGAATAATCGCATCTCTAAAACTATATCGAGTGGATAAAATAAATCTGTTAATCGTCGCTATTTCTCGAAACCTTAACCGATAGAACCCTGCGCTCTTTAACCGAAAGTACCTCAAATGTTAGATCCTTATAGTCGAGTTTATCCCCTTCATCGGGTATTTTCGATAGCAGATCTCCAACAAATCCACCAACTGTAACAGCGTCGGTATCTGGGTCGCCATCCTGCGATGAAAATTCTTTTAGAATATCTTCAAGTGAGAAATCTCCAGGGACGATAAATCCATCCTCTTCTTTTATGATATCGCCAGTTAGTTTATCGTGCTCATCGTAAATCTCGCCAACAAGCTCCTCTAAAATATCCTCAAGTGAGACAATTCCCATAGTGCCGCCGTGCTCGTCGGTGACAACAGCTATATGGGTATTATCACGGCGAAACATCGACATCAAACTTCTGATTTTAACCGATGATGGAATATAGAGAACAGGTTTTACAAGCAGACGAACTGAAAAAGGGTTGCCATTTTGCCTGTGAGCCTCTTTGAAGAAATCGCTTTTGAAAACAATACCGATAATATTATCTATATTGTCATCATAAACAGGTATTCTCGAATAGTTTGTTTCTAAAAACAAGGTACGAATTTCCTCGTAATCGCCCGCTATATCGCAGGCATCGAGGTCAACTCGTGGAGTTAGTATCTCGCGCGCCGTCGTATCTGAAAAAACAAGAGCCGAGTGGACAAGGTCCGCCTCCTCTTTATCGAGAACCCCTTCGAGCGCAGTCTCCTCGATAATCTGCTTTAAGTCTTCTTCAGTGACGGTTGGTTGGGCTTCATCATCTTCTTTTACAAAGATATCAGAGAGCTTTGAAAAAATAATAGCAAACGGCTTTAATATCGTCATAGCAAAACTCACAGCACCCGAGAGCAAAAGTGAAACTTTGAGCGAATTTGCTTTCGCATAGCTTTTAGGGAGAATTTCGCCGAATATAAGCAGTAGTATCGTCATAGCAGCAGTCGATAGGGCAGGACCGAGCGAAGGGCCGAAATGGGTCGTGAAAAGCACCGTCGCAATAGATGCAAGACCGATATTCACAACGTTGTTTCCGACAAGAATAGTAGATAAAGTCATCTTGAAATTATCGGATAATCGAAGAACAGTTGTTGCCTTTTTATTTCCCATATTCTGCTCTGCTTTAAGTTTTATCTTATTGACAGAAGATATTGCCGTCTCGCTTGCCGAGAAAAATGCCGAGAGAAAAATGAGGACTACTATAATAAAAATTTCCAATTTATCACCTACACATTAAAGCGAATTAAAGTTATATCGCCATCTTGCATTGTATATTCTTTGCCCTCTGAGCGAAGTTGTCCTTTTTCGCGAACAGCCACCATACTGCCGCCGCACTCAACAAATGTATCATATGCAACAATTTCAGCACGAATAAATCCGCGCTCAAGGTCGCTGTGGATTTTGCCTGCCGCCGCAGGAGCGAGGGTGCCTGCTTTAATAGTCCAAGCGCGAACTTCCTCCTCGCCAGCTGTTAAAAATGAAATAAGACCGAGAAGGGAGTACCCCTCAACTATAAGCCTGTCAAGACCTGAACCCGAGAGGCCAAGCTCAGATAAAAACATCTCTTTATCCTCATCGCTCATCT
>CAYJGN010000037.1:16659-19768 GCA_964369635.1 uncultured Oscillospiraceae bacterium | reverse complement strand
GCAAGTGAACCGTGAACAGTTCCAGCAGCTCCAGCCTCTGATTGCATCTCAACAACACGTACAGGGTCGCCGAATACGTTTTTAAGACCGTTTGCGCTCCAAGTGTCTGTTACCTCTGCCATAACCGATGATGGTGTTATCGGGTAGATAGCAGCGACATCTGTGAAAGCATAGGAAACGTGCGCCGCAGCGTTGTTTCCGTCCATTGTTTTCATTTTTCTCGCCATTTTTTACAATCCTCCTAAAATACTACTCTTTCGAATTTATTACAAGAGTATACCAGATATATTATAACCTCAATAACACGTTATGTAAATGGTTTTTTCATTAAATTTTAATTAAAAATCTGCAACCAAAAAACAATTTTTTTGTTAATGTTTTATCAATCTTTGATAACTGCTTTATTTTCAGAAAAAATATTTACAATCACCCTTCAAAATACTAAATTAACCGAATTAAATTATCCAAACAATTCCGATAAATTCATTAATATTTGACATTTTCGCAAAAAAATTATAAAATATAACCGATTATATGAATAATCTTTGCTTCGCAAAAACACAGAAATATACCTATTTATTGTAGGGACATGGCTTGCCATGTCCGCTAAATTCCAGTAAGCCTTGCGGTCAAGGCAATCCTTGACCCTACAACTTCACCTTTGGTTTTATGTGTTTTTACAGGCGGACATGGAATCTGCCCCTACCTAATACACATCTAAAAATTCAATCAAAAAAAGACACCACAAAATATAAAATAGCTACGGCTATAAAAAAGGAGAAAAAAATGGAAATCGACCCTGACGGGACTAACTTATTCTTAATCGCAACTTCGGTAGTAACCGATACAACACCAGGCACTTCTGGCATCATTCTTATAGCGATCGCGGCGGCACTCACCCTTCTATCAGCGCTTTTCTGCGCAGGTCACGCAGCTATCTCGTACCTTGGTACTGTCTATGTAGAGAATCTACTCGAGGACGATGAGCCGCTATACAAAACTCTAATCAAGCTCGAAGTTGATAGTGATAAATTCAACCTATCTTCTATAATCTTCACTTCAATCACAACCTTCTTCGCTTCAGCTCTTCTTTCCCTCTATTTTGCAGCTGATATATCAAGAGCGGTTATAAGAGCTATGGGACTCCAGTTTGTCGGTGCTACAACATTTATAGCGCCAATTGTTATTACCTTTTTATTCTTCATACTATTCTTGTTATTTGGAAGATTTATCCCAAGATATGTAGGAATAGCAAATGCTGAGAGTACCGTTAAATCAACAGCATCGTTTATAAAAGCGATGGTAGCATTAATAAGACCAATTTTATTTATCTGCACCGGTCTATCGAAACTTATCTGCAAACTATTTGGAGTTGATATCTCGAAAATCCGCGGTAACATCACTGAAGAAGGAATTATGCAGCTTGTCGATAGAGGAGAGGAACTTGGCGTTATCGAAGAGAGCCAAAAGCAGATGATTGAGAATATATTCCAATTTGATGATAGAGCAGTCGGCGAGGTTATGACCCACCGAAAAGAAGTCGTTGCAGTTGAGAGTAACACTTTGATTGTCGAAATAATACAAAAAGCGCAGGAAGAAGGCTATTCAAGACTTCCCGTCTACTGCGAGGACATCGACAATATCATCGGTATACTAAACGTCAAAGACCTGCTAAAATTTATCGGAAGCGAAATAGATACCGCTTTGGCAGCAAAAGATCTTATGCGCGATGCTTTATATATCCCCGAGAGCAACCATTGTCGTGAAGTTTTTGCCCTTATGCAGAAAAAAAAGGCACAGATTGCAGTTGTTATTGATGAATATGGCGGAACAGCTGGCATAGTATCCCTTGAGGATATTATCGAGGCTATCGTCGGTGAAATACAAGACGAATATGATGAAGAAGAAGAGAGTGTTATTCGTCGCGATGATGGTTCGGTTATCATCGACGGTTCATATTCCGTTTACGATACTGCAAAGCTCCTTGGAATAGAGCTTCCCGATGAGGACGGATATGAGACTATCGGAGGTTTCATAACCCATGTACTTGGCAGAATTCCAACAGATGGTGAAAATCCAAGTATCACCTTTGCAGATTTTGATTTTACTGTTGTTGAAAGCGGCGAGAAGCGAATTAAAAAACTTATGGCTAAAAAGAGCGAGAAAATCACAGCTGAAAGCTGATAAAAATAAAAAACGCCCATCTGGGCGTTTTTTTATTTTACTTGTTTTAATGCTGATATAATAATATCAACTGCTTGATTTACCGAAAATCTTGCGGTATCTATCGCTATATTATAGCCTTCGAATTGTCCGTATTTTTTACCGGTATAATAGTTATAATAGCGGCGGCGTTTTTCATCGACCTCTTCGATTTTTCTGCGCATCGTTTTGCGATTATATCTTCTATCAGCTGTAACCCGCTCATAGCACCCATCTATTTTTTTATCCATATCGCTTGAATATATATAAACTTTTAGCGGATTTTTATCCCGCAGCACATAATCTGAGCATCTTCCAACAAAAACGCCCTTGCCTTTTTTTGCAAGATCTTTTATTGCATCGCTCTGCGCTAAAAACAGCTTATCGCTGACAGGCTGAACATAATTTGTAAAAGCTCTGCCAAATGCAACAGGATAGTTTTGGGTAACGCTCATATCGTTCTCTGCAACAAAATCCTTGCTAAGTCCTGTCTTTGAGGCAACTGCTTCGATGATTTCGCGGTCAAAATATGGAATATTTAGCTTTTCGGAAAGTTTCTTTCCGATCTCTCTTCCACCTGACCCAAATTGTCTACTAATTGTTACGATTTTAGCCATGATAACCACCTTACTTTTAAAATTCTTCTTATCCGTCGCCCGCCGCTTTAACATCGACGTCGCTCACCTTCGGTTCCGCCAAAACTCAAAATACTTTTGGACAGTCAAACACCCGACATACATTAACTATTAATAATGATAAACATCCTTATATCTCCGGAGCAGATAGAATGAAACTCCAAACGATAGAACTTCAGCTATCGGAGTTGAGAGCCAAACTCCCGTCGTCCCTATGATATTCGGTAGAATCATGAGAACACCGAATATAAAGAGAAATGTTCTCAAAAAGG